>DIAL01000147.1:13988-17804 GCA_002414705.1 Flavobacteriaceae bacterium UBA5079 | reverse complement strand
ATGACGTGCTTGAGCTGCTAAAATTACTTTCTGCACAATAGTTTTTGCGTCTTCTGGGTGTTCTTCTAAATAATCCGTTAACATTTCAGAAACCGCTTGACTTACTGATGCCGAAACCTCTCTGTTTCCAAGTTTGGTTTTTGTTTGTCCTTCAAATTGTGGTTCTTGAACTTTTACAGAAATAATTGCTGTTAATCCTTCACGGAAATCATCTCCTGCAATTTCGAATTTTAAGTTTTTTAACAGACCAGATTCATCTGCATACTTTTTAAGTGTATGTGTTAATCCACGACGGAAACCTGATAAGTGTGTTCCACCTTCGTGCGTATTAATATTGTTTACATACGAATGTAAATTTTCGGCATATGATGTATTATAAATCATAGCAACCTCAACAGGTACGCCATTTTTTTCACCTTCAAATGCAATAACTTCTTTTATTAAAGGCTCACGATTACCATCTAAAAACTTGATAAATTCCTTTAAACCTTCTTTTGAATGAAATGTTTCACCTTCAAATTCACCATCATCTTTTTTATGACGTTTATCCACTAAATGAATGGTAATTCCTTTATTCAAATACGCTAATTCTCGTAATCTACTTGCTAACGTATCATAATTATATTCTAATGTTTGCGTAAAAATAGTTGGATCTGGTAAAAAGGTAACTATTGTTCCACGTTTATCCGTTTCACCAACCTTTTTTACAGGATACATAGGCTTCCCTTTTTCGTATTCCTGCTCCCAGATTTCACCTTTTCTATATACGGTTGCTTTTAAATGGTTTGATAAAGCATTCACACAACTTACACCAACACCATGCAGACCACCCGACACTTTATAAGAATCTTTATCAAACTTACCACCTGCACCAATTTTAGTCATAACCACCTCTAATGCGGAAACACCTTCTTTTTTGTGCATATCTACAGGAATTCCACGACCATCATCTTCAGTTGTAATGGAGTTATCCTCATTAATAATTACGGTAATATTATCGCAATGTCCAGCTAAAGCCTCATCAATAGAGTTATCCACAACTTCGTACACTAAATGGTGAAGACCTCTTGTTCCAGTATCTCCAATATACATGGATGGACGCATACGAACATGCTCCATGCCTTCTAAAGCCTGAATGCTATCTGCTGAATAATTATCTTTGTTAAATTCTTCTCTTTTCTCGCTCATATAAAATGTTTGTTGTTCGTTGTTAATTTGATTGTTGAGCCATAAAATGACTTCACAAAAAAAGACGCCTTTAAGCATCCTTTTGAATACAAACAAATATACAAAATAATAAGGCTTCTTAAAAGCCTTTTAGTGAGTATCATCTATTTTTATCAACATTTGTTAATTACTTAAAAATGCTTTAAATCGCTTAAAAACAGCTTTAAAATGGATTTCAATGATTTTTAAACTGATACTAAAACAGACAAACTACTATCGTTGCTCTGAAGGGATTTATTGCAATTTATAAATTTGTATTATGACCCGTTTTAAGGAAGAATTTAATCAATGTCTATAATTCCATAATCAGTTTGCAAAACACTTATAAGGTCTTGCGATTTTTGTTTCCCTTCTTCTAAAAGCATTAAATAGTATTGCGTTACACTCTTATACATAACTGCTCTATTGCCTAACTCAATAATTACCTTTTCATCTTTAGTTTCTATCTTTGCAGTTCTCTGAAACTCATCCATACGTTCTTTAGTCATTTCTTCTTTATACCTTGGTAAATATTTAAAATTAAAAACAGGAATTCCTGCATTAACCAAATCTTTTAGCATCCCTTCATACCAAACCTGTTGATTGGTTAACCTACTAAAATAGTCTTCGTATTGAACAATAGAATCTGCCGTTATTTTTTTTGTTATAAGGCGCATGCCACCAGAATTTCTTAATTGTGTTAGCGTTCTTTCTGTTTGGCTAACAAAATCTGGATGAATTAAAGAATTCAAATACATAGCAAAGAATTTTGGGTCATTGCTCTCTTTATAATTGAAACACATGGATGCGAACGAATCTAAATACTTCATTCGCTGCTCGTTTAAATCAATGGCAGTCATAAAATTGTTTGTATCTTTTTTTATGTCTTCAATTAATGAAACAATGTATGCTTTTTCTAATTTTCGTTCTGCATTTGCTTCTTTCATGGTGTTGAGTTGCAAGGCAATCAATATACCAATAACCACAGGGATTATTTCACCAATGGCGTATTTGAAGTATTTGCCTGTTTTTCCTGTTTCCATAAGAAGTGATTTACGTATATGTCTGAAAAATTTAATCATTGGTTAATTCACTATTGATAATCGTTAAGATTTGTTGTGCGTTTTTTATAATTTTTAAATACTCTATATTTTGATTCTGGGTGCCAATTGATTTTAGTGTTAATGCATTTAAATAAGCATTATCTTTTATCAACAGAGACATATTTAATGGTGACACTTCGGCTTTTATATTCATGCTCTTTTTTGCTATCGCAGGATGTATTAATGTGGGAGTAATAATATGATGCTGATAAATTTGAAGACTTTGTTCCATGTTTTTTTCAACTCTTTCATTGTTGGAATAATACCTAAATATAAGATCACGTAAAATTTTGTTTTTTATAAAACTACTTGAACTACTTGACTGTATTTGATTAATGGTTCCTTTTTCGGGAATAAAATAAGATTCACCAAATAATGTTAATGTCATGTTTGCAAGTAACACTTCATCTTGTTCTGTAAATATTTTATTGGAAGATATATGTATTATAATAGAATCTATATTATGTATCATTTCATTATTATCTAAAACTCTTGCTTTAAGCGTTTCAATATCAAAAGTGACATCATTTTTTAGGTCTTGTAAATAAACGGACTCTTGAATTTGTATCTTTCTGTTTTCATTCCAGTTATTAATTTGTAACGCAATGAGAATCCCAATAACCACAAGGATAATTTCTCCAATAGCGTATTTAAAGTATTTAGATGTTTTACCTTCCTTTAAAAGGTCTTGACGAATACGTCTGAAAAATTTAATCATTCACTTACAGTTAGGATGTAAGCAGGAAATAAATAGCAGAATTGGTTGGTTTGCGTTTCTAAATGTAGTGAAATACTAGAAATAAAGCCATAAAAAAGCCAGCTTAAAAACTGGCTTTCAATTATTTATTGTTATAATATAAATTTAGGCCATTAAAAACCCTAATCTAATTTAATTAATACGCGTCAGCATGCACATTTGCAACGGCTCTACCGCTTGGATCGTTCATATTTTTAAAACTAGCATCCCATTCCAATGCAATTTTGGTACTACAGGCTACACTTGCTTCTTGTGGCACACACAAAGCTGCAGCATCACTAGGGAAATGCTCTGCAAAAATAGACCTGTAATAAAACTCTTCTTTACTAGTTGGTGTTTGTAAGGGGAATTTATACTTCGCATTGGCTAATTGCTCATCACTCACTTCCGTGGCAACTACCTCTTTTAAGGAATCTATCCAGCTATAACCTACGCCATCACTAAATTGTTCTTTTTGTCGCCAAGCTACAGATTCTGGAATCATATCTTCAAAGGCTTTTCTAACCACCCATTTTTCCATACGTTCGCCATTAATCATTTTATCTTGTGGGTTGATACGCATAGCCACATCCATAAATTCTTTATCTAAAAAAGGCACACGTCCTTCAATTCCCCAAGCAGCTAAACTTTTGTTGGCACGTAAACAATCATATTGATGTAGTTTACTCAATTTACGAACCGTTTCTTCATGAAACTCTTTTGCATTTGGTGCTTTATGAAAGTATAAATAGCCACCAAATAATTCATCAG
>DIAL01000147.1:13626-13845 GCA_002414705.1 Flavobacteriaceae bacterium UBA5079 | reverse complement strand
CCACCAAATAATTCATCAGCACCTTCACCAGATAGCACCATTTTTACTCCCATGGATTTTATAACACGTGCCATTAAATACATAGGTGTACTAGCACGAATGGTCGTGACATCATAGGTTTCTAGTTGATAAATTACATCACGAATGGCATCTAAACCTTCTTGAACGGTAAATTTTATTTCGTGGTGAATGGTTTTAATATGATCGGCTACTTTTCTA
>DIAL01000147.1:12802-13467 GCA_002414705.1 Flavobacteriaceae bacterium UBA5079 | reverse complement strand
TCTAGCTGCAGCTAAATCTGGCGAGCCTTCTAAACCAACTGAAAAGCTATGCAATTGTGGATACCAAGCTTCCGAAGTATCATCCGTTTCAATACGCTTTTGAGCATATTTTTTAGCAATGGCAGACGTTACGGACGAATCTAATCCTCCAGATAACAATACACCATATGGTACATCACTCATTAATTGTCTGTGAACGGCTGCTTCCAGCGCTTCTTTAATTTCTGCAATACTAGTTTCGTTATCTTTTACCGCATCATATTCTGTCCAATCGCGTTTATACCACTGTACAAATTCGCCATCTTTACTAGATAAATAATGTCCTGGCGGAAATAATTCAATTTTCATGCAATAACCTTCTAATGCTTTCAATTCTGAGGCCACATAAAATGTTCCATGTTCGTCCCAACCAATATATAAAGGAATAATTCCCATGTGGTCTCGCGCTACGAAATATTCGTCTTTCTCCACATCATAAATGGCAAATCCGAAAATACCATTCATCTCATCTATAAAATCGAATCCCTTTTCTTGGTATAATGCTAGAATAACTTCACAATCACTTTCGGTTTGAAAGTTGTAATCGGGAAATTGCTTACGTAACTCGCGATGATTATAAATTTCGCCATTGGCAGCTAATACTAATTTTTTATCAGAACTTACTA
>DIAL01000147.1:10796-12623 GCA_002414705.1 Flavobacteriaceae bacterium UBA5079 | reverse complement strand
TAATTTTTTATCAGAACTTACTAATGGTTGTTTTCCAGAAGCTGGATCAACAATTGCTAAACGCTCATGCGCCACAATAGCCTTATCATTATCATATATTCCGCTCCAATCTGGCCCACGATGCCTGATTTTCTTCGCCATTTCTAATACTTGAGGTCTTAATTCGGTTGCTTTCTGTTTCAACTCGAATGCACATACAATTCCACACATAATCTGTCTTATAATTAATTTGATGAAGCAAATATGAATATATTATTATAATTTAAAAACAGAAATAGTCATTTTGATTATAAAATGCAATTCTAAAGTGATTATTTTAATTAAAATGAAACTATTTAGCCGCATTTAATTAAATAATTCTTTTAATTTGTAAATTATTACCAATACTTGCGACTTTTAAAGAATTATTAAATATTTTTAGCTAAATAAAATTTACAAAAACTATGAAAAAATCAACATTTATTACGGCAGTCGCATTCGCCTTTGTTATGGTATTCACAACAAGCTTATCTGCTCAAGAATTTTCAGGATTAGATAAAAGTCCTATGGATGCTGCATCCTTTCCTTCCGATTATAAAGATGCAAACAAATCTATAAAAGTAATTTATAGCAGACCGCAACTTAACGATCGCTCATTAGAAAAATTAGCACCAAGCGATAAAGTTTGGAGAACTGGCGCAAATGAAGCCGTTGAAATTACATTTTACAAAGACACAGACTTTGGTGGGAAAATGATAAAAGCTGGCACGTATTCATTATTCACCATTCCTGGAGAAAAAGAATGGACTGTTATTATCAACAAAGACCTGAATACTTGGGGTGCATATTTCTACAAAGAAGAAAACGATATTGCTAGAGTTATGGCTCCTGTAAAAATGGATGATGAATCTTTAGAAGCATTTTCAATCAGTTTTGATGATGATGCAACCATGCACATGGGTTGGGACAAAGTAAGAGTTTCTGTACCAACATCTTCAAAATAAAAAAAGACACCGTTCAATACCAAAAAACGCCTTGAAAATTCAAGGCGTTTTTATTTACGGTATATTTAAATATTTGTGTGTTTGTAATGATACTTTCCATTTTGGGTTTGCCATAACATAATCGACTATTTCAGGTACCACTTTATCACGTTTGCTCCATTCAGGTTGCAAATATAAAATGCAATCCTTATTCACTTTTTCGGCTTGTTCTTCAGCAAAACGGAAATCATCCTTATTATAGATAATACATTTAAGTTCATGCGCATTGTCATAAACTTCTTGTGTTGGTAATTTTAATTTTTTTGGCGAAAGGCAAATCCAATCCCAAGTACCTGTTAACTCATAAGCACCAGACGTTTCTATATGCGTTTGCATACCTTTTGCTTTCAATTGATTGGTTAATTCCGTCATATCCCACATTAAAGGTTCGCCACCTGTAACCACAATTGTTTTACTATACTTTTCAGCATTGTTTACAATTTTATCCGTCTCTGTTGGTGGATGCAATTCTGCTAACCAGCTTTCCTTAACATCACACCAATGACATCCTACATCACATCCACCAATACGTATAAAATAGGCTGCAGTCCCTTTATGGAAACCTTCGCCTTGAATGGTATAAAATTCTTCCATTAAGGGTAATAAAAGTCCTTTATCTAACAACTCTTGTCTTTCACTTCTTGTCATAGCGTGCAAAGATATAAAACAGGATTCAGTAAGCAGTAATATGCTTCTAGTTTTTAAGAATACATTTTTATTGTCCTTTGATTTTTAAAACAATAGCAAACAACGAAACAAATAACTGCGTATTTCTTTGCTACTTGATATTGTTGATAAATTTTTC
>DIAL01000147.1:10044-10724 GCA_002414705.1 Flavobacteriaceae bacterium UBA5079 | reverse complement strand
TGATATTGTTGATAAATTTTTCTGCTGATTGCAGTAAGATTAGTACTTTTATACAAAATTAGACGCATGGACAGAAACGAGACTTTTTTCAACCACATTATAGAAGGAAATACTAATAAAGGTGAATTTATAACATTGGGCTCTGCTATGTTAGATGGCAAAACTGTTACAAATGCTTTTGTAAATGTACCCTTAAAAACCATGAATAGACACGGCTTAATTGCAGGTGCAACGGGAACAGGAAAAACAAAAACGCTTCAAGTACTTGCTGAAAATTTAAGCGAAAAAGGTGTTCCTGTTTTATTAATGGATATTAAAGGTGATTTAAGTGGTTTGGCGCAACCAAGTCCTGGTCATGTTAAAATTGATGAACGTCATGCACAAATTGGACTTCCTTTTAATCCACAAGCATTTCCTGTTGAAATTTTAACACTTTCGGAACAAAATGGTGTTCGACTTCGTGCAACCATTAGCGAATTTGGACCCGTTTTAATTTCACGAATTTTAGATGTTACCGAAACGCAAGCTGGTATTATTTCCGTTATTTTTAAATACTGCGACGATAATAAATTACCACTTTTAGACTTAAAAGATTTCAAAAAAATTCTTCAATATGCAACGGATGAAGGTCGTGAGGAATTTGAAGACGCTTATGGCCGCATTTCAAGGGCATCCACAGG
>DIAL01000147.1:5884-9899 GCA_002414705.1 Flavobacteriaceae bacterium UBA5079 | reverse complement strand
CCACAGGAGCTATTTTACGAAAAATAGTAGAAATTGAACAACAAGGAGGCGATTTGTTTTTTGGTGAAAAATCCTTTGAAGTAGATGATCTATTACGTGTTGATGAAAATGGTCGTGGCTATATAAACATTATTCGTTTAACTGACATTCAAGATAAACCGAAATTGTTTTCAACCTTTATGCTGAGTTTATTAGCAGAAATATATTCAACCTTTCCGGAGCAAGGCGATTCTGGACGACCTGAATTAATTTTGTTTATAGACGAAGCGCATTTAATTTTCAATGAAGCTTCTAAAGCCTTATTAAATCAAATAGAAAGCATTGTAAAACTCATTCGAAGTAAAGGTGTAGGCTTATACTTTGTAACACAAAACCCAACAGATGTTCCCGAAGCTGTTTTAAGTCAATTAGGCTTAAAAGTACAACATGCTTTGCGTGCTTTTACTGCCAAAGATAGAAAAGCAATCAAGTTAGCAGCACAAAATTATCCAGACACGGATTATTATGATACGGCAACTGTTTTAACATCATTAGGAACTGGAGAAGCGTTAGTATCTGCACTTGATGAAAAAGGACGACCTACACCTTTGGCCGCAACCATGATGCGTGCACCAATGAGTCGCATGGATGTTTTAACAGACACAGAACTCCAGGCACTTTTATCTGACTCCAAAATGGTAAAAAAATATAACGAAGAAATTGATAGAGAAAGTGCTTATGAAATGCTTAACAAAAAAATAGACCAAGCAGAAGCAGATGAATTAAAAGAAAAAGCACAAAAAGAAAAAGAAGCACTTAAAAAGGCGGAATCTAAAAAAACCACAAGTCGCTCTAGCTCTCGCGTAAATCCAATTGTTAAAGTACTAACAAGCGCTACCTTTATTAGAAGCGTTTTTGGTATCTTGACCAAAGTGATGAAATAAGTAAAATAAGTAACCCAATAAACACTAAAAAATTAATACCCAAATGAAAAAAATAATCTTAAGCCTCATCATTATTACCGCTTTATTTGCAAGTTGCTCCAAAGAAAAAGATCCCTTTTTAATTGGAAACAAAAATATTGGCATGCTAACGGATTCGACCAAAGTTGCAGATTTGGATATGATATTTCCAAATGACTCAATTGTGAAACTATCAAATACAGAAGCTTTTCAAAATGCTAATTATGATATTGACATTTATGATAAAAGCGGAAATGTCCTATTGGTGTTAAGTCCTAACAAAATGATAGATTCTACTGCAACGATTAGCACGATAAAAGTGGTAGATCCGCGTTATAAGACAGAAAAAGGCATTTCAACAAAAAGTACCTTTGGAGATATACAAAAGCAATATAAAATTTCGAGTATTCAAAACACCATAAAAAACGTGGTAGTTTTTGTAAATGAAATAAATGCATTTTTTACTATTGACAAAAAAGAATTACCAGCAAGTTTACAATTTGATTCAAATGCTAAAATTGAAGCTATCCAAATTCCAGAGACAGCTAAAATAAAATATTTCATGATTGGTTGGAACTAAAAAAAAATATGAGATCATACCTTTCCAAATTATTAGTTACCATTGCTCGCAAACGACTTGAAGCTACCCAAACAGCTGCAAAAATAAGTAATCGTGAAATTGTACCACTTGTCAAAAACCTTCAAGTAGAAATAACACACGCTCTAAAAGAAGCCTTTTTTATCATAATTGGTGTGTTTTCGGCTGGATTTGGACTGAAAGGTTTTTTACTACCCAATCGTTTTATTGATGGTGGAGCTACAGGAATTTCCCTATTACTAGAAAACATCACAGATTTAGAATTAGGCGTTTTACTTATCATTGTAAATATTCCATTTATAATTTTAGGCGCAAGAACGTTCAGCATGCGTTTTGCTATTAAAAGTATTATAGCCATTACCATGTTGGCTCTTGTGGTTCATTTTGTAGAATACCCAACCATTACAGACGACAAATTACTAATTGCTGTTTTTGGTGGATTCTTTTTGGGACTAGGTATTGGAATGGCCATGAGAGGAGGAGCGGTTATTGATGGCACAGAAGTTTTAGCCATTTATTTAAGTAGAAAACTATCCATTACTATTGGTGATGTCTTATTACTTACAAACCTTATTATCTTTTCATTTGGTGCTTACGTACTTTCAATTGAAGTAGCATTATATGCCATGTTAACATATCTGTCCGCTGCCAAAACAGTGGATTTTGTCGTGGATGGTGTTGAAGAATATGTTGGAGTAACTATTATTTCTAATCACCACGAAGCACTGCGAGTTATGATTATTGATAAATTAAGACGTGCTTGTACTATTTATGCAGGAAAAGGCGGCTATGGCAGTCATGGAGAAAGTTACAATAAAGACATTATTTATACGGTTGTTACTAGGCTAGAATTAGCGAAACTTCATACTGAAATAGATAAAATTGATAAAGAAGCTTTTATTATTATGGGTCTTGTAAAAGATTTACGAGGCGGTATGATTAAGCGGAAACCATTAAAATAATTTGAATGAAAACATATCATATTCAAGACAATCCCTTTGTTGTCCCTACAACTGATGGAAAAATAATTCAAGAACATTTTGGATTAGCAACTGATGGGAATTCGGAAATAAGTATTGCTTATATGGTTGCACCACCAGATTGGAGTGAACCATTTCAAACTCCCGAATTTGATGAGTATACTTTTATAATTAAAGGTAAAAAACAATTTATTATTGATGGCGAACAAATTGTATTGGAAGCTGGACAATCCATCAAAATAAACAAAAACACTCGTGTACAATATTCCAATCCTTTTACAGAACCTTGTGTGTATTTAGCTATCTGTAAACCTTCGTTTTCTATGGATTTAGTAAATCGTGAATACACATGAAAATCCTTCATAAACTTATCGGATTTATGATAAATGTCGTTGGATTGTTTTCTAAAAAATCTGCTGGCCGTTTGGCGTTATATTTATTTTCAACACCAAGGCGTGGTAAATTAACCGAAAAACAATTTGACTTTTTAGGCACCTCATTCCGCGAAGAATTAACAGTAAATAATATGCCAGTTATGACCTACAGATGGCTAGGAAAAGGAAGCACTATTTTATTAGCACATGGTTGGGAAAGCAATGCAGCCAGATGGCAATATTTAATTGAGCCCTTAAAGAAGCTAAACTATAATATTATTGCCTTAGATGCGCCTGCTCATGGTAAATCTGGAAGCAAACGATTCAACGCTATATTGTATGGGGATTTTATAAAGGTAGTTTCAAAAAAGTTTAAACCAGATTTTATTATTGGGCATTCGGTTGGTGGTATGGCTTCAGTTTTTTCGCAAACAAATACGGAATATAAAGAAATAAAGAAACTAATTCTGCTAGGAACACCTTCAGAATATTCAGACGTTTTGGGCAGATACTACAAAATGATGAGTTATAGCAAACGCACTATAAATAGTACCAACCAGTTAATTAAAGATCGATTTCATGTAGAGCCTGAAAATTTTTCGACAGCCAAATATTTAGAAACGTTAAATTTAGATGGCCTGATTATCCACGATGAAAAAGACACTATTATTCCATATCAAGACGCGCTTTTAATTAATAATAGTTTAAAAAATAGCAAACTGATAACCACTAACGGTTTCGGACATTCTTTGGTAGACGATAGTATATCCAAGTCTATTTATGAGTTTTTAGAAAGCTAAATTGATACCTTTGCAACATGGAAGAAAAACTAACGAGACTCAACAAATATTTAAGCGAAGCTGGATATTGCTCACGCAGAGCAGCTGATAAACTCATAGAAGCTGGACGTGTAACCATTAATGGAAGTGTTCCAGAAATGGGCACAAAAGTAACTGAAACTGATGTTGTTCAAGTAGATGGAAAAGAAATTACCTCTAATAATAGTCCGTTTGTTTATCTAGCGTTTAACAAACCTGTTGGCATAGTTTGCACAACGGATACGCGTGTTGAAAAAGATAATATCATCGATTTTATAAAATATCCAAAGCGTATTTTTCCTAT
>DIAL01000147.1:0-5799 GCA_002414705.1 Flavobacteriaceae bacterium UBA5079 | reverse complement strand
GGGCGATTAGATAAACCCAGTGAAGGTTTAATTTTCCTAACAGATGATGGTGATATTGTAAACAAAATATTGCGTGCCAGTAACAACCACGAAAAGGAATATATTGTAACGGTAGATAAACCTATTTCGCAAACGTTTATTGAATACATGTCTAGAGGGATTTATATAGACGATCTAGACAAAACTACCAAACCGTGTATTGTTGAAAAACTAGGAACACATGAGTTTAAAATTATTTTAACCCAAGGTTTAAATAGACAAATTCGTCGTATGTGCGAATATTTGACGTATGAAGTTGAAACGCTAAAACGTGTTCGGATTATGAACATTAAATTAGATGTTCCCGTTGGAGAATACAGAGAATTAACCAAATCAGAATTCACAGAACTTAATCGTTTGCTAGAAGATTCCTCTAAAACATTTTTAAGCAAAACTATTCCAAAACAATCTAGAAGATAAACTATATGTCTACAGTTTCACCATTTCATATTGCTATTCCTGTTCATAATTTAGAAGCTTGCCGGACTTTTTATCGTGATGTTTTAAATTGCGAAGAAGGCAGAAGTAGTGACCATTGGGTCGATTTTAATTTTTTCGGTCACCAATTAGTTATTCACTACAAACCTAAATCTGACGAAGCTATTCATACCAATAGTGTGGATGGGAAATCGGTTCCTGTTCCGCATTATGGCGTTGTTTTACCTTGGAATGATTTTCAAGAATTTTCAACGCATTTAAAATCTAAAAACATTCAATTCGTCATAGAACCTTATATTCGTTTTGAAGGTCTAGTAGGCGAACAAACCATCATGTTTTTTTATGATCCTGCAGGAAATGCTTTAGAGTTTAAAGCTTTTAAAGACATGAGTCAGCTATTTGCTAAATAAGACTTATTTGTAGCGCCAGCTTGTTAAATCTGCACCTTTTGGAGCAGATTCCATAATCCGTTTCATAATTTTTGGTACGTACATACTATTATAACGTAATCTGGAAATGTAATTTGGGTTTTCTTGATCGCCATTCCAACAATGTTCTGCACGATCTCCATAAGCAACTTCTCCGTCGTAATAAGGATCTGTAGTACTTTCAAGAAAATCTTCCATGAGGTAAACAGCATTATTCAAATAGTAGTTATCCATGTCTCCACAATAAATATGTATTTTACCTTTTAAGTTTTCACCTAATTTATCCCAATCGCGTTCTAGAATATATCTTAAATCATAATTTTCTTTCCAATATTCTGCCACCTCATGATTGATATCTCCTGTGTATTTATCCCAAAGACGTTCTGGATAGCCATCTGCTCCTTGTGGTGAATATGTAGCTTCCCAAATATCAAATTGTCCACCAGATCTAGATTTATCGCCAAGAGCCAGTTCTAAATGATTAAAATCTTTAACGGTAGCATTCACATTTCCTAAATAATCTCTATGCCCTGGAATCTCAACAACATTATGATTGGATTTTGCGAAATAGGCATTATCATCTTCGTAGATATTATTTAAACAATACGCTCTAAAATCTATTGGATCTGGACAGGCAGCAAAACAGCCATTATATTCTGTTGGGTATTTAATTTGAACTGCTAAAGCTTCCCAACCACCTGTAGAGCCTCCATATAAAAATCGAGACCATCCTTTACCTTGACCTCTAAACATGTTTTCAATATATGGAATTAATTCATAGGTAAGTGCATCTCCATAAGGTCCTTGATTTGCTGAATTTACAGCATAGGAATCATCATAATATGGTGTTGGATGTTGAATTTCAATAATTAAAAATCTAGGATATTCCGGTTCGTTCCACCGTTTATAAAAATCATAAGCTTCCTGTTGCTGAATAATATTATAACCTTCTACACCAAATCGATCAGAATATTCAGATTTCATATTCGGATCAGGAGGCGTTGTTCTAAATCCGCCAAAATCAGCTGGAAAATGGCCTTGAAAAACCATTAGTGGATATTTGGCTTCAGGATGTTCATCAAATCCTTTTGGCAATAATACATGAGCACCTAAATAAATGTCTCGTCCCCAAAATTCAGACAGTAAATCCGATTTCATTTTAATATGCTTTATCCATTCGGTATCTTCTGGTTCTTTTATTGGAGGGATAACTTGATCCATGACAATATGGATTTCAGGAAACGCATTTTCCGTGATTTCTATCTTAATAGGTTTACTATATAAATTTCCAGGAGACTTATTCCATTGCTGTCCTTCGCCATTATCCATTGGCAGTTTAACAGTTTGTCCTGTAGATAAATTAAAAGTTTCGTATGTATGTAAGAGTGCTTGTACGTAGTAAATTCCTGGTTTTACATCTTTAAGTGATTCATAAGGAAAACCAAAATCAGTGTTTGAAAACACAACATTTTCATTTGGTTTTAATTGATCGATGTTTTTTCCAAAAATGGGTTGTGCATTTACATTATAGCTAACTTGAAATCGAGGTTCTTCGTTATTATTATCTGCTAGAATAAGCAGTAATCTTCCATCAAGATTTTCAAGATTAAGACCGTCTGAATACGATACCGAAATATTAACTTTAGATGAAATATCTGATGATTTTGACTGGCAAGCAACTATAAAAATAGAAAGCAGAATTGCTAATTTTGAAATGGAATTCATACGGTTGGTTATTTCAACAAAAGGTACGTGTTTTTATTCCAAATAAAAAATAACCATTTCCGTTAGGAAGTCTTTTTTGCTCTGTTTCGAGTAAGATAGAAAGGTAGATAAATTAATAAGAAAAATGGAATTAAAATAGCTTCCATAACTAATAAATAGTTGGGCCAATCACCAAAATAATCTAAAGCTGAAGCTGATTCGGGCTTTCTATTTAAATACGAATAATTAGCGTCCAGCACATAATTTATTCCCACTAAAATAACAGCATAAACTTGAAGCGATAAAAACGATTTAAACACACTTTTTAATGTTGGCCGCATTTTTAAAACCAATGTCGCATAAAAGATAATGGTTAGTAAACCCAAATGCACAATCCAATATCTAAAATAATCTAAACTCGGAAATCCTATTGCAATATCAGGTGTAACAACACCTTGCAATGTTCCAGAAATTATCCAAAATAAGAGAATTTCATACATCCAGTATTTTCTGTAATGTGTAAAAATTGGGATAATCAAAGCAAGAAAACTACATAGAAAAAGCGGTAAATCTTCTGATAAATTATAACCGCCAAGACTCATGTAATAAGTATGAAAAACAATGATGGATAGAGACACAAACACTCCTAAATAGTGCAAGGTTTTTTCCTTTTGTTGCTGACTAAATTTTTGATTCGATATAGCAATAATAGCTATACAAAACAGTATTGCTAATAGTATTGGTAGCACATGTTCAACACTGCCAATAGTAACGCGGTTAACTTTTACTGCAGATGCTATTTGGTAAGAAATCATGCTGCAATATAACGCGTTTACTTTTTACGATGCAACTCGCGCGCAAGAAGTGTGTTTTTCAATAACATGGCAATCGTCATCGGCCCAACACCACCTGGAACAGGTGTGATAAAACTCGCTTTTTTACTGACATTTTCAAAATCTACATCACCTGTAATAATATATCCTTTTGCTGCATTGTCATCAGGAACACGTGTAATTCCAACGTCAATGATTACCACATCATCCTTAACCATTTCAGCTTTCAAGAAATTAGGAACACCTAAAGCAGAAATAATAATATCGGCTTGACTGGTTATTTGAGTAATATTTTTAGTGTGACTATGCGTTATGGTTACTGTTGAGTTTCCTGGAAATCCTTTTCTTCCCATTAAAATACTCATAGGACGACCAACAATATGCGAACGACCAATAACGACCGTGTGTTTACCTTTGGTTTCAACATTATAACGATCTAATAATTCCAGAATTCCAAATGGTGTTGCTGGAATAAATGTAGACATATCCAGGGCCATTTTACCAAAATTCATGGGATGGAAACCATCCACATCCTTATCAGGATCCACAGCCATTAAAACTTTTTGAGTATTTATTTGAGGTGGCAAGGGTAATTGAATGATAAATCCATCAATATCAGGGTTTTCGTTTAACTCTTCAATTTTGTCCAGTAATTCAATTTCACTAGTTGTATTTGATAATCGTACCATGGTAGATTCAAAACCAACACGTTCACAAGCTCTCACTTTACTAGCAACATAGGTTAAACTGGCGCCATCGTTTCCAACAATAACAGCTGCTAAATGAGGAACTTTTTCTCCTTTAGCTTTCATTTTTTTCACCTCTTCAGTAATTTCATTTTTAATGTCGTTACTTACTTTTTTTCCATCTAATATTGTCATGGCATTATTTTTTGTCTGGTTGAAACCTATAAATTAAATTATATTTTTTTAGAGACCTCTAGACTGCGCTCGAGGCTACTACATAATAATTTACAAAAGTTTATCTAGGCATATTCTTCATAGCTTGCATCATGGCTTTTCCTTTACCTCCTTGCATCATTTTCATCATTTTACTCATTTGGTCAAACTGCTTTAATAGCTGATTAACTTCTTGAACAGATGTTCCTGAACCCTTACCAATTCGTTTTTTTCTACTGGCATTAATTACCGCTGGATTTGTACGCTCTAAAGGTGTCATAGAATGAATAATGGCTTCAATACCATTAAAAGCATCATCATCAATATCAATATCTTTCATCATTTTTCCAGCACCAGGAATCATGCCGATAAGATCTTTCATATTACCCATTTTCTTAATTTGCTGAATCTGCTTTAAGAAATCATCAAAACCGAATTGGTTTTTGGCTATTTTTTTCTGAAGCTTTCTAGCTTCTTCCTCATCATACTGTTCTTGAGCTCTTTCAACAAGAGACACAACATCTCCCATTCCCAGAATTCTATCTGCCATACGCGATGGATAGAACACATCAATAGCTTCCATTTTTTCACCAGTACCAATAAACTTAATAGGTTTATTTACAACTGATTTAATAGAAATAGCTGCTCCACCACGTGTATCACCATCTAATTTGGTTAGGATAACACCATCAAAATTCAAGACATCGTTAAAGGCTTTTGCTGTATTTACAGCATCTTGACCTGTCATAGAATCCACAACAAATAAAGTTTCTTGTGGCTGAATGGCTTTATGAATGTTAGATATTTCAGTCATCATGGCTTCATCAACCGCTAAACGACCAGCTGTATCAATAATAACCACATTAAAACCATTGGCTTTGGCATGTGCAATACCTGCTTGAGCAATGGCAACTGGATCTGTATTGCCTTTATCGCTATAAACTTCAACTCCAATTTGATCGCCTACAACGTGCAACTGATCTACAGCAGCAGGACGATACACATCACAAGCAACTAATAATGGTTTTTTAGTTTTCTTTGTTTTTAAAAAGTTTGCCAGTTTACCTGAAAAAGTCGTTTTACCAGAACCTTGTAATCCAGACATTAAAATAATGCTTGGTGTACCTGATAAATTTAAACCTTCGGCATCGCCACCCATTAACTCGGTTAATTCGTCCTTAACGATTTTAACCATTAATTGACCTGGCTGAAGCGTAGTTAATACGTTTTGTCCTAATGCTTTTTCTTTTACACGAACGGTAAAATCTTTAGCAATTTTAAAGTTAACATCGGCATCTAAAAGAGCTCTACGTACTTCTTTTAAAGTTTCGGCAACGTTTACTTCCGTAATACTTCCGTGTCCTTTTAATACGTGTAACGCTTTATCTAACTTTTCACTTAAATTATTAAACATAGTCTTCTTTCAATTTTAGGAGGCACAAAAATAGCAATTTCAAG
>DIAL01000132.1:21933-29771 GCA_002414705.1 Flavobacteriaceae bacterium UBA5079 | reverse complement strand
GATTTTTCATTGTGAGCAAAGTCTCCAGAAGTCATAGTAGCCACACTTGTTTTAGAATCTTTACTCCAAGCTCCCATTGAATGTGGATGTTTTTTTGCAAAGTTCTTTACTGCTTTAGGTGCACGACGATCCGAGTTTCCTTCACGAAGCACTGGATTTACAGCGCTACCTTTTATTTTATCGTACCTATTTTTTACATCCTTATCTTGGTCATTCTTTACATCTTCAGGATAATTAGGTAATTTATAGCCTTTATCTTGAAGCTCCTTAATTGCTTCGTTTAATTGTGGTACAGAGGCACTAATATTTGGTAACTTGATAATATTAGCTTCAGGTTTTTTTACTAATTCGCCTAAAAGAGTAAGTGCATCTTCAACGCGTTGATCTTCTGTTAAGAAATCTGGAAAAGCGGCCAATATTCTAGCAGATAATGAGATGTCTTTAGTTGTTATAGTTATTCCAGACGGTTTTGCAAATGCTTCAACTATTGGTAAAAATGAAGCTGTTGCTAAAGCTGGAGCTTCGTCTGTTTTAGTATAAATTATTGTAGAAGAGTCTGTCATTGTGTTTTAGTTTTTAGTGAGTAATTAAACCGTTTTTTTAACAAAGCAAAGATACAAAAATCCACTTGGAATTTTGTGAGATATAGTATTATTGGGTTTTATTAAATGCTAACGGTTCAAATTGAATAATTAACAATTTTTAATACCTATTTTTTAGAATTCTACATTTACTAAATCGCCACTTATTTGCAACACAGTTAACTCTGCAAGTTTGGCATCGTATTTTGCCTGATTTCTGCTTAATTCTGCATTTCGAAGATTTAACTGCGCTTGTCTGAACTCAATAGAAGTCGCTTGCCCAAGTTTAAATTTTTCTTGAGTGCGTTCAAAATTATTTTCTGATGTTACTATATTGTTTTCTTGAACTTTAAAAATAACCAGTTTGTTTTGATAGTCTTCCCAAGCATTATAAAAGTCGCGTTCAACATTCATTAACAGCTCTTCTTTTTGGAGTTTTTGATTATTTAAATTGATTTTGGTATTCTTTACTTGTGTAATGGTGCTACCTCCATCAAATAAATCCCAAGCTAGGTTAATACCGCCTGATAGTCCTGTGTTGGATGTGGTAGTGGCAAAAGAAGCCGCATTATTATTATTTTTATTCCAACCATAAGAGCCAATTAATCCAACTGTTGGTAAGTATTGAGATTTTCGGGATTTAATATCTAATTCGCCTATTGAAATATTTTTTTCTGCTTGTAATAAGGCCACATTATTAGCTTTGGTTTTAGATAATAATACGTCTTTATCTAAATCTAATAAAAACGTAAGGTCGGTTTTAACATTAAAGTCTTCAGTAATCTGATTACCCATTACTACATTTAAATCGCGTTTAGTGTTTTTTAATTGTTGTTTAATATTAATGAGATTTATACTATCATTATTAATATCCACTTGTGCATTTAGAACACCTAACTTGGTGTCTTGGCCATATTCAAATTGATATTCGGCTCTTAATAATCTATCTTTTGAAATAGCTAAAGTTTGCTCTAAAGCTAGTGTGTTTTCAGATGTTTTAGCCAAGTCGTAGTAGATTGTGAATAATTGGAGAACTACGTTTTCAATGGTCTCTCTGGCTTCCAATTTAGACAAGAAATATTCTTCTTTTAGGCGTTTGTAATTATACTGCCTGCCCATTCCATCAAAAACGGTATAATTTAAGTTAACGGATGCGTTATAACGCGAACTTTCTGCGCCATTCAAAACAGTACTTCCGCCATTAGAAAATTGGGCTTCCGTATTATCTAAATTGTAAGTAGCTCCTGCATTTCCAGTAACGCTTGGTAAATATCCAGAGTTTAAAATACTGGTATTGTTTTCTGCAATCTCTAATGTATTATTAGTAATTTTAATACCGTAGTTATGCTCCAAAGCCATTGAAAAGGCATCTTCTGGATTTAAAATATTTTGTGAAAATACGGGAATGGACAGTAAAATTAAACTGTATATGATAACGTTTTTAGTGCTCATTTTCTTCTTTCTGTTCTTTAATGGCGCGTTCAACTTCTTCTTTTGTTACTGTTTTGTTTGTGTAAAGCCATTTAACATTTTTCTTGATACTATTACTAAATGATAAAAATAACGGCAGCACTAATAATGTCAAAATAGTAGCATAAGCAATCCCGAATGAGATTGAAATTGCCATAGGTTTTAAAAATTGTGCTTGTCTGCTTTTTTCTAATAATAAAGGTGCCAATCCTGCTATTGTAGTTAAAGATGTTAAGAAAATAGCCCTAAATCTAGATTTTCCAGCATCAGAAAGTGCTAAATCGAACGACATGCCTTCCTTTAAATTCGTATTAAATTTACCTATTAGTACTAATCCATCATTCACCATAATTCCGATAAGTGCAATTATTCCTAATAAGGATAATACATTTACTGGAAATCCTAATAACCAATGTCCCCAAGCAACAGCGGTTAAACTAAACGGAATTAATAATAGTAATAATAATGGTTGACTATAACTTCTGAAAGTAAAGGCTATTGTTATATAAATTAATAGTAAAATAATAGTTCCTGCACTAGAAATAGATGACGATAGCTTTTGAGCTTCTCGATTTTGTCCTTCAAAAGAAGCCGAAATAGTTGGGTATTTGGATTGTAATTCGGGAATAGACACATTTTTTATATCATCAAGAATATCTGTAGCACTAGAGCTAGGGTCTTTTAAATCTGCAGACACGCGAATTTCACGTTTACCCTCTAAATGATTGATAGCAACATCACCACGAACAATAGTATAGGTCGCAATATCCTTTAAGGAAATTCGTTCGCCTAAAGGTGTTATAATACGCATATCTTCCAAATCGTTAATGGATTCTCGGTTTGGACGATCATAGCGCACCCAAACTTTTATTTCATCTTGACCTCTTTGAAAACGTTGTACTTGAGAACCAAAAAAACCAGAACGAATTTGACTCATAACCGTAGTAAGATCCAAGCCTAATAAATAAGCTGTTTCTTTCAATTCTAGTCGAATTTCTTTTATACCAGCAGGATCATTGTCTTCAATATCTTTTAGTAATGGATTTTCTTCTAAAATGTTTTTTAATTCCATTTTAGCAGCTTTCAATTCGGTAATATTATTACCTAATAAAGCAACAGAAACAGGGCTACCACCAAAATTTCCACCAGAACCAAAAATTAAGCGTTCGGTACCAATTACAGGACCAACTAACTCCCGTAATCGGTTTGCAACTAATGAAGAATTAATAGCATCTGGTCTTTCTTCACCAGGCAATAAATTAATAACTAATTGTGCGCTAGAGCTACTGTTTAATGTTAGTATGGTGTTTTCAAAAAGAACTTTATCGGTGCCTTTTAAATATTTTTCAGTCAATTCTTCATTCACAATAAAGGATTTTTCTTCTATCATAGAAATAATAGAATCCGTTACTTTGACATTGGTTCCGTTAGGCATATCTAAATCTATAGATATACGATCACTAGCAATGGAAGGGAAAATAGTTACTCCAATAATACCACCACCTATAGCTCCAAATGTCAACACTAAAAGAGCTATAAAAATACCTAATGACAGCATTTTAAATTTTAAAACGAACAGTAATATTGGTGTATAAACGCGATCTCTTAAGAATCTCATAATCCGATCTCCAAACGCATTAATGCCACGCATTTTGGCAAAAAACTGTTTAACTTTTGAAGGATTCGCTTCAGGAACTTGTTTTCTTAATGCTTTAGAATGCGCTAAATGCGCAGGTAATATGATGAGCGCTTCAACTAATGAAACGACTAAAGTTAAAATTACAATTACAGAAACTTCACTAAAAAATTCGCCAATTCTACTATCTAAAAACAAGAATAAAGAAAACGCTAATAAGGTTGTAATAATAGCAGAAACTACAGGAGGTAAAACTTCCATTGTTCCATCTACAGCTGCTTGAATTGGTGTTTTCCCTTTTTCGTAATGCTGATAAATATTTTCGGCAATTACAATACCATCATCTACTAAAATACCAATTACGATAATCATCCCAAATAAGGATAATACGTTAATGGTAACATCAAACTGTCCTGCAAAAATGAACATTCCTAAAAATGAAATAGGCAATCCAAATGCCACCCAAAATGCCAGACGTGTGTTTAGAAATAAGGATAGAAAAACTAACACTAAAATCATCCCAACAATGGCGTTTTCAGTTAATAATTTCGTCCGTTGATTTAATGTAATTGACAAATCTCTAACAATATCTAATCGTACATTTTCGTGCTTTTGGTTATACTCATTTATATAAATTTTTACTTTTTCGGCAGAAGACATTAAATCTTCATTATTGGTACTTGTTACCGAAATATTTACCGATAGATTCTTATTAAAATAAGTAGCTTTTGGCGTTTCGGAAAAACGATCACGTATAATTGCGACATCCTTTAATCGTACAATTTTTCCTTCTTGAGTGGCTTTAACAATAATGTTTGAAAGCTCGTCACCATAATAGGAGCGGTTGTTGGCACGTATTAAATACTCTTCTGCATTGGTTTTGATGTTTCCTCCAGTAATTAAAATATTTGAAGATGCTACCGCTTTTGAAACATCTGAAAACGTTAAATTATAAGCTAGTAAATTATTTTCGTTTACGGCAATTTCAATTTCTTCTTCAGGATAACCCGATACTGTAACTTGCGAAATACCATCAATAGCTCGTAAATCATTCTCAACCTGTCTACCAATTTGTTTTAACGTAGCGAGAGGAACATTGTTTCCACTTAAAGCAAATGAAATAGTTTCTCTAATTTCTTCTTGTTTAGAAACCACCAAAGGTTCCATTCCAGTTGGAAACGAAGGGACACGATCTACAGCATTTTTAACTTCTAGTAGCATGAAGTCTATATTTTCGCCTTTTTCAATTTCTACAGTAATAGATCCACTATTTTCTCTTGAAGTAGACGTGACTCTGTCTACACCTTTTAATCCCTTCAGGTTGTCTTCAATTTGGAGCACAATTCCTTCCTCTATTTCTTGAGGTGAAGCACCTGGATAGGCAATACTGATATTAATTATTTTAGAATCGACTAGCGGGAAAAATGACGATTTTAAAGACATGACACCTAATATTCCAAAAGCAAAAAATGCAATAATAAAAACATTAACGGCTACATGATACCGAATAAAATATGTAATTAATTTTCTCATAATTTATTGGTTGTCCTCTAAAGTGATATTTTCTGTAAATTGCTTAACAAGCATGCCTGGATAGGCACCAATAACAGGTTTTTTAAGAATAATGGTTCCATCTGGAACATTTTTTAAAACAACCGTTGTTTCAGAATAAAATACTGGTTTAACATTAATGACATCCAAAACGTTATCGTTTATAATGAATATTTGGTTCCCATCTAACATTAAATTTCTATTAATTTCAATGGCATTTTCTTCTTCCTTGGCATTTAAACTGGCTTCCAAATACATGCCTTCCTTAAGACGGTCATTTTTAACTTCGATGAATGCTGTTATGGTTTGGGTAGCTGCATCAATACTTCCATTAACACGGGAAACTTGCCCAGTAAAACGTTCTGTATGTTCTATGTTTTGAAGCTCAACAGACTCTCCAACTTTTAATAAGCTGGCGTAGGATTTACTTAAGGCTATTTCCATTTCGTAAACTGATGGGTCTATATATTCTCCTAACTTTTGCCCACTCCTAATTAAGGCACCTTCATTCGTTAACGCTTCTATTAGTATACCATTAAAAGGCGCTGACATATTATATTTTGCCAAACGTTGTTCTAAATTTTTAACTGTATAATAACTTGAAACAATACCACGACCAGTAATAAAATAATTTTCTTTATCTGATGTCATTTCAGGAAGTTTTGGTGTTGTTTTATTTAAATCGAAGCTATTTAAATACCCTTGCCACTTTTGGAACATATTTGGAAAATCTAAACGTAAATCTGGCATAATTGCAGCAATTGTGTTATATAGATTGCTTTTTGCAGATTGAACACTTGCATAATATTCCGAGGCATCTATTTTAATAAGCGTTTCTCCCTTTTTATAATGTTGTCCTGGTTTAAATAATTTATTTCCAGATTTAAAAACACCTTGAACTTCAGCATATAATTCCACACGTCGTTTTGCTACTAAACTACCATTTGCAGGAATTAAAATAGGAATGGTTGTGTTCTTAACTGTATCTGTATACACCGTTTTTACAACCTTTTCTATAACAGGTTTTGGCTTTGTTTTGTTGTCAATTAAATTTTTAGCAATAAAAAATGAGCCAATAATAAGTATGACTCCTAAAATTGAAAGTATAATGTTTCGCATTTGGAACTGGTTAGGTGTAGTTATTAGACCACAAAACTATCTTTAAGTTTAATTTAGTAGTCTTAAAAAAATCATAAAAAAACAAAATTTATATGCAAAACCAACAGGGATTCAGGAGCTAATCATTCAATGATAATGTTGAAAGACGTTAATAGACCTAATACATTTTCTTTTGAAAATTTTGCAGCGTTTAAATTATTAAATTCTGGATTTAATATGATGTTTTTTGACGTAGTAAAATCTGCGTGAGATAAATTTGTTTTGTTGAAAATAGTCTGATCCAAATCGCTATTTAAAAAGGTAGAATAGGAGAGGTCTGCATCAGAAAAGTCGGTTTGTTTAAGAGAGCACAAATTAAATACTGTGCCTTTTAATTTTAGATTATTAAAAGCAGATAGATTTAATGAGCAGTTTTTAAAAGAAAGTGCTAGTAGAAACGGATTACACATATTAAATAAAACACCCATTATTTTACAATCAGAAAATATAACGTCTTTAAACGTAGCGTCTTTTACTTTAGCCGAACTTAAATTGCAGTTTATAAATTCGCAATCAATGAATGATATATAGGAAAGAAAAGCATCTGAAAAATTACAATCTATAAATTGGCAATTATCGTACTCAGCTTTTGGTAGGGGTTTATCTGTATAAATTTGTTTCTTAAATATTTTATCGCAAATGAAGGGTAAATTCATATAAACTGAAATTTGAAAGCAGCCAAATTACTCAAAAATGGTTGACATAAAAAACAAAAGCCATATCATATCAGACGAACGTCTGGCTTGACATGGCTTTCTTTTGAAACAGCCTTAACATAATCTATGCAATCTTCCGATTCCAACATGTAAAATTATACATGATTCAATTTATGTCGCACTATTTCAAAAATGAAACATTTTAAAGTACAACTTTCAAAATGTATTGATCTGTTGTTAAAATGTTTCAGTTTACTGTTTTTCTTGATGTTCTGTCTTTTTATAATTCACTCTCATGAATTACGTATACTCAAAACATTGTTTCATTGTCTAATTCTCACTTTCGTTTCTAATAGACATTTAAAACTTTCAACTTTTTCTAACCTACTACCTGCTTACACATCTAGCATAGTAAAAAGTATCATGATTTTTAAGTTCCAAGCTACTTAAAGCAATTCCCTTTAAAACCTCAAAAAACAATAATATATAAAGAACGTTTCTTTAAAAGAACTAGTAGTAAGTTTGTTTTTTTAGAACAAAACCAATTAGATTGTCTAGTAATTCTTTAGCTAATATAAGGCGCAATTTTATTTTTTTATAATTTTTAAGCAACTAGATATCAACCGTTTGTTAACTAGACTTGTTAACTTTTGTTCATAAAAAAAGCCCTGTAAAAACAGGGCTTTTCAACGTTATCAACAAAATATTAACGTTTCATACTTTCTTTGATTCTAGCTTTCTTACCAGTTAAGCCTCTAAAGTAGTAGATACGTGCACGACGTACTT
>DIAL01000132.1:11619-21899 GCA_002414705.1 Flavobacteriaceae bacterium UBA5079 | reverse complement strand
TGTAAAGCTGGCATATTGATTGGGAAAATACGTTCAACACCTACTGTTCCAGACATTTTTCTGATAGTAAATGTTTCAGATGATCCTGTTCCTCTTCTTTGAATAACAACACCTCTAAAAAACTGTGTACGTACTTTTTCGCCTTCTCTAATTTCGTAATAAACTGTAATTGTGTCTCCAGCGCTAAACTCTGGAAAATCTTTTTTTGGTACAAACTCTTGTTGTACAAATTTGATTAAAGATTCCATATCTTTTATTTTTATCTAAATTAATCCGAAACAACATTTACGATTATCGCCAGAGGTTAACTCGAAATTGGCTGCAAAGATAAGTATTTATAAATAACTTGCAATTAATATTTTCACTTTTTATAAGGCGAAAATTAGCGCCTTATTTTTCATCTAATAAATCAGGTCTTAATGCTTTAGTACGCTCGTAAGCTTGCTCTTCACGCCATTTTTCAATTTTTGGTAGGTTGCCGCTGAATAAGAGTTCTGGGACTTTCCAACCTTTATATTCACGTGGTCTGGTATAAATTGGTGGCGCTAAAAGGTTATCCTGAAACGAATCAGTAAGCGCAGATGTTTCATTACCTAAAACACCAGGAATTAACCTAATAATAGCATCGCATAAAACTGCTGCACCTAATTCGCCTCCAGAAAGCACATAATCGCCTATGGATATTTCCCGAGTTATAAAATGATCACGAACGCGCTGGTCTACACCTTTATAATGTCCGCAAAGAATAATAATGTTTTCTTTTAAGGAAATATGGTTGGCAATGCCCTGATTTAAGGTTTCACCATCTGGTGTCATATAGATAACATCGTCATACTTACGTTCAGATTGTAATTGTGAAATGCATTTATCTATTGGTTCAATCATCATAACCATTCCAGCACCTCCTCCAAATTGGGTGTCATCAATAGATTTGTAATTATCTGATGTATAGTCACGTAAATTATGAAAATGTACTTCAACTAAATTCGCCTCAATGGCGCGTTTTAAAATAGACGCTTCAAACGGACTTTTTAATAATTCTGGTAAAACGGTTATTATATCAATACGCATGACTGGAGTTTTAAGCTGCAAATATAATTGAAATGTTTTTGTAATTTGAAGTTTTCAGGCGAAGTTACCAAACACTAAAATGAAAGCATTAATCATAAAAAAATCTATAAATTGGAGTTTATAGATTTTTGAATGCTTGAATTCAACCAATAAAGGCAACTTTTAGCGAATAATGATATAGTAATTTTTTCAGAAGAAAGAAGGGAATGTTACCCTTCTCTCCCTGAATGGATATTTACCTATATTGTTCTCCGTCTAAAAATTGCAATATGAGTCAAATAACACTTGAACAAAGATATGAAATTGCGGCACTACGCAATATTGGAAAAACTTTGGATGACATTGGAAATATCCTAGGCTTCCACAAAAGTACTATTAGTAAAGAACTCCGTCGGAATCGTGATGGGCGAAGTGGCGTTTACAAGCCCAAGCTTGCTGAAAGAAAATGCAGAGAACGGCACCAGAGCAAACAAAAAAGGATACTACTTACCAAAGAGGTTATTAAAGTAGTTGATCGTTTAATACGGCATGATTTGAGTCCAGAACAAGTAGTTGGACACTGTAAGAAAAATGGTATCAAGTGCGTGAGCATAGAAACAATCTATCTTCACATTTGGGAAGATAAAAAAGCCAAAGGGAATCTCTTTACGCATTTGCGCAGAAAAGGACGTAGATACAAAAAGCGCGGTGGAGTCAATGAAGCGCGCGGTCAAATATCCAACCGTGTAAGTATTGAGAAGCGCCCGCCAATAGTTGATAAAACATCAAGATTCGGAGACTTAGAAGCCGACACTATAGTAGGCAAAGACCACAAAGGCGCAATAGTTACATTGAACGACAGATCCTCAGGGACACTGAAAATGAAAAAAACGGTAACTAGAGAGGCCAATGAAGTAAGAAATGCTATAAATGAAATGCTTGAGGAGTGGATACCATTTATAAAAACGATTACATCGGATAATGGAAAAGAATTTGCAGAGCACGAAAAAATAGCCGAAGAATGCCAAATTGATTTTTATTTTGCAAATCCATATTCACCTTGGGAAAGAGGTGCCAACGAAAACCTCAATGGTTTGATAAGGCAGTATTTTCCAAAGAAATCAGATTTTTCTCTTATCTCTGATCAAGAAATAAAGAGAATCGAAACAAAATTAAATAACAGACCTAGAAAAAGGTTTAACTTTGATACACCATTAGAAATGATGGACAAACTTTTGTTTAACACAGAAGTTGCGTTTATTACATGAATCTAGCATGTATAATAAATTATAATTATTAATTAATGCCTTTTTGTTTATTAAGTTCATCCTGAAGTTGCCGTCTTACTTTTTGTTCACGTTCCAAAGCTGTGCGTCTGTGCTCTTCAAACTCCTCTTCAATATCGGATAAGTTTTTTTTAGCCTCTCTGGTAACAGCATTACTATTTCTGTATTTATAAAGAAAAAGGAATAAAAAGACTAATAGTAAGCCAATAATGGACCACATCAGAATATTATAATTTGGTTTTGTTAGTTGTAAACCAAATAAATCCATATTGTTTTTTTCGCTTGTTGTTTTCTTTAGAGCATCTTCCGCATTCTGTAAGCTACTTTTTAAACGGGCTATTTCATTATTTTGATTCGAAATTGTACCTTCTGCAGTAGTCAGTTCCGAATGAATGGATTTTAATGAGTCTAATGTATGTTCTTTTAATTTATAAAGCCAGTTCACCTTTACTACCTTATAATCTTGATAGTTATTGGAACGTTTAATGACATACTCAAACTGGTTGTCAATGGTTCCGCTGTCTAAAGATAATTGATTATCCTCCTCTGTTGAAGTCTGTGCATTAATAGATGCATAACTTGCTATAAATAAAAGAAATAGAATTTTTTTAAAGCTATTCATAGGTTGGTTGTAAAAGTATATAGTTGCTAAAATAAGAAAATATGTTTAGTATAAAACACAATACTTAAAAAGCCTAACATTTGGGTGCGGAATTATATACGTGAGTAATTAAAGTTTAGATGTTAGGTGTGTGGTTTTATCAAAAAAAAATCTCGCTTAATATAAGCGAGATTTTAATTCTATATAATTTTAACTACTAGTAATATGTGTAGCGTCTTACTTTTGCAATATATTTTGCTAATCTAATAACTTGATGGCTGTAACCATATTCATTATCATACCATATATACAATACAGCGTTTTTGCCATCCGGACGAACTATAGTTGCTTTACTATCAAAAATTGAAGGTGCAGAACAGCCTACAATATCACTGGATACTAACTCATCACTCAATTCGTATTTTATTTGTTCTACTAAATTACCTTCTAAAGCATATTTCTTTAATGTGGCATTCATAGCATCTACAGAAGTTGCTTTTTCTAAATCTAAATTTAAAATAGCTAAAGATCCATTAGGAACAGGTACACGAATAGCGTTAGATGTTAATTTACCTTCTAAACTTGGTAATGCTTTTGAAACGGCACTTCCTGCACCAGTTTCTGTAATTACCATGTTTAAAGCTGCAGCACGACCACGACGGTATTTATTATGGAAGTTATCCACTAAATTCTGATCGTTTGTATAAGCATGAATAGTTTCTAAATGACCACTTTTTACGCCATAAGTGTCTTCAATAGCTTTTAAAACAGGTGTAATAGCATTTGTTGTACAAGATGCTGCTGAAAAAATATGGACTGTATCTGGATTGTATTCTTGATGATTAACACCATGAACAATATTAGGAACGCCTTTACCTGGAGCCGTTAATAATACTTTATCTGCGCCTTTAGATTTTAAATGTCTGCTTAACGCGTCATGATCTTTAAATGCACCAGTATTATCAATAATTAAGGCATTATTGATACCGTATTTTGTGTAATCTATATCCTCTGGCGCATTAGCAGAAATGATATTTACTGTCGTTCCATTAATAATTAAAGCACTATTTTCAAGATCGGCAATAACGGTTCCTGAAAAATCACCATGCACAGAATCATTGCGTAATAAGGATGCTCTTTTTTCTAAAACTGTTTTATCTATAGCACCACGTGTAACTATTGCTCGTAAACGTAATTGACTACCTTTTCCAGTTTTGGTCATAAGCTCACGCGCTACTAAACGGCCAATACGTCCAAAACCATAAAGGACAACGTCTTTTGGTTGAATAGATGTTTCCTTTTTAGCATCTTGTAACTTATCTGCTACAAAAGCTAGAGCATTACTAAATTTCTTTTCTTCTAAATGGTATTCATAAGTTAGCTTACCAATATCCAATTTAGCAGGCGGTAAATCCAACGTTTTTATAGCTTGTGCAATTTCAACAGAATCGAAAATAGAAATTGGTTTTTGAATAAACTCTCCTGCGTATTCGTGTAAATTTAGAATTTCACTGACTTTACAGTCAATTAATTGATTTCTAAACAGGACCAACTCGATAGATTTGTCATACCAAAGATCGCTAATAATTTTAATAAATTCTACCGTAGCTCTTCGTCTATCGGCTTGAAATGCTAATTCGCTTTCATAAGTTTCGTTAAAACTCATTGTGTAATAATTTTAGTGTGTTGTTAAATTATATCTATCCAAGCTGTTTTAAGGTTCTTGAATCTGGGTGCAAAAATAGTATATTTCAAACGTTTTCGTAGCGTTTTTTAAATAAAAAAATCCCTAAAACATCTGTATCTGTTAAAGGGATTTTTTTGGTTTGCAGTCTGTTACCTAAAAATAAAACTTTGTTTTTGACCACGCGTATTTATAAGGCTAATTTTTTCGATATTCTTTTCAAATTCCTTACCATATTTACTTTTTAATTCAGAAATATCATCAATACTATTAATTTGAACATCATTTATATCTGTAATAATAAAGCCTTTATTTAATCCTATTTTTTGGTATAACCAGTAATTATCGTTTTTAGTAACTAAAACACCATGTTCAATTTCATATTTTTCTTTCAATTCTGTAGAAATATTTTTCACCTGAATATTTAAAAATTCGGTTGTTAATATTTCAAATTTAGATAAGGTTACGGGAAGTGTTTTTTCTGAATTATCTCTCAAAATTAACACATTTACCACATCATTTGGACGCTTGGTGTTTAAATAACCGGTTAGGTCGGCAAATTTTGAAATTCTAACATTATCAATTTTCGTAATAATATCTCCTTTTTCAATTCCAGCTTGTTCGGCTCCCGAATTTACTTCTACTGAACCAACATAAAATCCTTCGGTTAAATTTACGTCCAATTCTTCAGACGATTTTCCATTTAAACTAATTCCGCTAACACCCAAAATACCATTCTGAACCATACCGAATTCCATAATATCTTCTACAACTTTGCGTGCTATATTGCTTGGAACCGCAAATGAATAGCCAATATACGAACCCGTTTGAGAGCTGATAGCTGTGTTAATTCCAATTAAGTCTCCATTTCTGTTTACTAAAGCACCTCCAGAATTGCCCGGATTTACAGCCGCATCTGTTTGGATAAACGATTGGTAATTTTGTCCAGATAAATCACGCGATTTAGCCGAAATAATTCCTGCTGTAACGGTTGATGTTAAGTTAAACGGATTGCCAACAGCTAAAACCCATTCGCCAATCTTTGCCGAATCAGAATCGCCAAACGTAATAAATGGTAAGTCTTCCTCTGCTTCAATTTTAAGTAAAGCAATATCTGTTTTAGGATCAGTTCCTACCAGAGTGGCTTTGTATATTTTATTATCATTTGTGGTAATGGATAATTCTTTAGCACCAGCAATAACATGGTTGTTAGTAATAATATAACCGTTTTTGTTTATAATAACTCCGCTTCCTGTTCCTACTTGAGCTTTTTGGGATTGTCTACCATAAAAGTAATCTTCTATAGTAGTTGGTGCAGATACAACGGCTGTATTTTTAACGTGAACAACAGCATGAACGGTTTCTTCTGCAGCCTTTACAAAGTCTGGAGTTTCTGAACCATTCAGTAAATTTGTGTTTTTGTAATTGGTAGGAAAATAGTTGGTTTCTACTTGTGGCTCTTCCGAAGAGACGGTTAAAGCGTCTGGTTCTAAAAATAATTTATAGGCAGATAGAGTTAAAATACCACCTAATACCGAAACAAATACGAGCGTTAAAATCTTTTTCATAATCTATTATTGTTTTAATTAAATGAATAACGATTAAAGTTAATTTATTATTGAATGACTTTTTCAAGTTTAACTTTTTTTAACGCACACTTTAACGCCTATTTAACATAGAAAAAAACCACCATTAATTCATATATTTGCGGCACTTATGACTTATACATTTTATAAATATCAAGGAACTGGTAACGATTTTGTTATGATTGACAATCGCCAACTAATTTTCAATAAGAATAATACCGAATGCGTTAAGCAGCTTTGTGATAGGCGTTTTGGTATAGGAGCAGATGGTTTAATTTTGTTAGAAAATCACGATACTTTCGATTTTAAAATGGTGTATTACAATTCCGATGGAAACGAAAGTTCCATGTGTGGAAATGGTGGTCGTTGTATTGTAGCTTTTGCTAATTTTTTAGGTATTATTAAAAAAAGCACCTATTTTATGGCTATTGATGGCCAGCATGAGGCAATAATTGAAGCTGATTTAGTAAAACTCCAAATGCAAGATGTTTCAGAAGTAGCGATTTTTGATACTCATCTGTTTTTAAATACAGGTTCACCACATCATGTACAAATGGAAGCCGATTTAAGAAATTTAGATATTAAAAATTTGGGTTCAAAAATTAGATATGGTGAGCCTTATAATGAATTGGGTTCGAATGTTAATTTTGTAACTAAAAATTCAGAGTCTAGTTTTTCTGTTCGAACTTATGAACGTGGAGTAGAAGATGAAACATTATCCTGTGGCACTGGAGTTACAGCTGTAGCAATTGCTATGCACGCTGCAGGTGAAACAGATAAAAATATCTTGTCATTAGAAACAGAAGGAGGAACCCTAAATGTGTCTTTTGAAAAGATAGGTGACCAGTATAAAAATATTTGGCTTATTGGTCCAGCTACCCAAGTTTTTAAAGGTGAAATAACATGCTAACACTTCAAGGGAAACATATTTATTTGCGCGCTTTAGAGCCCGAAGATTTAGATTTCATTTATACCATTGAAAACGATGAAACCATTTGGGAATTAAGTAGCACGCAAACACCCTATTCTCGCTATTTAATTAAACAATATCTAGAAAATGTCCACAAAGATATTTATGAGGTGAAGCAACTTCGTTTATTAATTGCAAACAAAAACCATGAAACAGTGGGTTTGATTGATTTGTTTGATTGCGATTTTAAAAATAAACGTGCTGGTATTGGTATCCTTATTTATGGAAAATTGGATAGGCAACAAGGTTATGGGAGTGAGGCTTTAAGACTCTTAATAGCTTATGTTAAAAAGCATTTAGACCTACATCAACTATTTTGTAATATTAACGAAGACAATAATGTGAGTTTAAGTTTGTTTGAAAACAACGGATTTATCAAAATCGGATTAAAAAAAGACTGGAATTATGTAAATGGTTCCTATAAAAACGAATATGTATTACAACGAATTTTAAATTAAATGTATATCAAAAAAATACTTTGGGCTATAGCTCTTATCGGATTATTAGTGGCTGCATACTTTGCTTATTTTGTATATAGCGCTATGTTTTCTCCTAATACAGCTTTTAATAATGAAGAAGCGTATATTTTTATTAATACTAATGCACAGTATTCCGATGTTCGTGAACAATTACAACCGCTTTTAAAGGATGTTAGTTCTTTTGATGCACTTGCGAAGCAAAAAAAATATACCACGAATATTAAAGCAGGTCGTTATGCTATTAAAAAAGGGATGAATAATAATGATATTATAAATTCTATTCGCAGTAAAAATTTACCCATTAATATAGCATTCAACAATCAACAATCTCTTGAAGGTGTTGCGGGACGAATTGGTTCACAAATTGAAGTAGATAGTTTGACTTTAATTAATGCCATGAAAGATCCAGAGTTTTTAAAAGAAAATAATTTCTCCACTGCAACGGCTTTGGGTATGTATCTTCCTAATAGCTATGAATTCTTTTGGAATACATCAGCCGAGCAGTTTAGAGATCGGATGTTAAAGGAGTATAATCGGTTTTGGACAGCAGACCGATTAGCAAAAGCTAACACACTTAACTTAACGCAAAATGATGTTATGACCTTGGCATCTATTGTTTATGAGGAATCCAAACAAGCAGATGAGCAACCTCGTGTTGCTGGTGTTTATGTAAATAGATTGCGTATTAAAATGCCGCTTCAAGCAGATCCAACTTTAAAGTTTGCGGCTTATCAATTACCAGAATATCAGAATACGGTTATTAAACGTGTTCTTAATAAACATAAAGAAATTGAGTCGCCATATAATACTTATAAGTATGCTGGCTTGCCTCCAGGGTTAGTTACCATGCCAGACATTTCAGCTATTGAAGCCGTTTTAAACTATGAAAAACATAGTTATTTATATTTTGCGGCTGATGCGAAACGAATAGGGTATCATAAATTCGCCAAAACCTTAAGTCAGCATAACGCAAATGCTCGCGAATACCAGCGTTACTTGTCTAAACAAGGTATTTATAAATAACGCTTGAAAATAATACTATGTCATATCGTTTTTGGTTTTTTGTGTCTGACATCTTTCTCACAATCATCCATCAATTTATTTTTAAAACCTAGTGATACTTTAAATAGACCCAGACGAAATGCTGTTGTTATCTCTGAAGCTGCACTAGGAACTATTTCGCTTTTCGCACTAAATCAATTGTGGTATGCGGATTATCCACGTTCAAATTTCCATACGCTTGATGATAATAGTGAGTGGTTACAAATGGATAAACTGGGTCATGTTTATTCTGCATATCAATTAGGAAACGCAGGAGCTGATATTTTAAAATGGAGTGGTGTAAGTAAAAAAGACCAACTTATTTATGGTGGCACTTTAGGTTTTACTTTTTTAACGGCTGTAGAGGTTTTAGACGGCTTTTCAGAAGAATGGGGATTTTCCTGGGGAGATATGGCTGCCAATGCAACAGGAACAGGTTTGTTTATTGGTCAGGAGTTGTTATGGAATGAACAACGTATTACCATGAAATATTCATTCCATAGAACACCATATGCATCTCAACGTCCAGACAAATTAGGAGAAGGTTTGGCTGAAGAGTTTTTAAAAGATTATAATGGCCAGACATATTGGTTAAGTTTTAATATTCACTCTTTTTTCAAGCAAAGTAAAATACCCACTTGGATGAATGTTGCTTTCGGTTATGGAGCAGATGGCATGTTAACGGGAGATTATAAACCTGAAAATAGTCTGTTTCAAAATCAGAATCGCGTAAGACAATTTTATTTAAGTCTGGATATTGATCTAACTAGAATAAAAACAAACTCTCATGTGTTAAAAACTGTTTTTGAACTTTTTAACACGATAAAAGTACCATTTCCTACTATGGAGTTCAACGGAAAAAATGGAATTCGGTTTCACGGAATCTACTTTTAGAACCACTTAATCGATTAATTTTCAGATATTAAAAAAAAGACGTATATTTGCACGCTGAAATTTTACAACCAGTTCCCTCAAAGAAATGTGTTTAAAAAATTCAAAAATTATGAGAAAAAGTATCTTAAATTACCTAGTACTAGTACTTATAATATGTGTCTTAATTGTTGGTTCGTTTACGTCGAACAAGACCATAACTGAAAATGATTATTCAGATAATGATTTAGCATTTAATACTGTTGAAACAACTGAAATGTCATTAAACCATTACTTGCCATTACAGAAAACATATAAACCTTATTCACCAACGTTAGGGAAATCTTTTGTAGGATTTAAAGAAGCTTTAGGCTTTAAAGAATCTAGAGGTGATTATTTTACAGTAAATACATTTGGGTACCTTGGGAAATATCAATTTGGAAAAGAAACATTAAAACTTATTGGAGTTCATAATCCAGTACACTTTTTGAAAAACCCAGAAATGCAGGAAAAGGCTTTTTTGGCAAATGCAGAACGTAACAAATGGATTTTAAGAAAAGACATTAAGCGTTTTAATGGGAAAACCATCAATGATGTTTTAGTTACCGAATCAGGAATATTAGCTGCGGCACATTTAGCAGGTCCTGGGAACGTGAAAAAGTATTTAAGAAGCTTTGGAGAACAAGGTTTTTCAGATGCTTATGGATCTTCTT
>DIAL01000132.1:10345-11496 GCA_002414705.1 Flavobacteriaceae bacterium UBA5079 | reverse complement strand
CTTATGGATCTTCTATTCAGTACTACATTAAAAAGTTTTCTGGATATGATACCTCTAAAGTAAAACCTAATAGAAAAGCAAAAGTAAAGTTAACTGCTTAATTTTTAGCTTTTATGAACTATAAAAAGTGCAGGTCTTTTATGAAGGTCTGCACTATTTTTTTTCCATGCTTGAACAGATTGTGTTTTAATAAATTCGGTTGGTAGTGTAATATCACAAGCCACACAAACAGCGGTATCAGGATGGAGTACTTTACAAATATCTTCCAACATAGCGTTGTTCCTGTATGGTGTTTCAATAAATAATTGCGATTGATTTTGCTGAAAAGATAAGCGTTCTAAACGCAATAATTCTGCTTTTCGTTCTTGCTTGTCAATGGGTAAGTATCCATTGAAGGCAAAACTTTGCCCATTCATACCAGAACTCATAACTGCCATAATAATAGATGATGGACCTACTAAAGGAACGACTTGAATATTTTTATTATGTGCAATTTTAACCACATCTGCACCAGGATCAGCTACGGCAGGACAGCCAGCTTCCGATAATAATCCAACATTTTTACCGTCTAGACAAGGTGTTAAAAAACCAGGTAATTCTGTATACTCTGTAAACTTATTAAGTAAAAACAATTGCAAGGATGGTTGTTTTTTTTCGGGTGCTATATTTTTTATAAAACGTCTAGCTGTTTTTTCATTTTCAACGATAAAAATATCTATGGCTTCAATGGTGTTTTTAACGGTAATAGGTAAAACATCTAGCGGATTGTTTTCGCCAAGGGTTGTAGGTATAAGAAATAATTTTCCGAGTTTGGTAGTCATTAGTTAATAATGAGTTTTTTGGTGGTTATATTTTTATTTGTATCACGTATTTCCATAAAATACAGACCACTATTAATGTTTGATACAGAAACGTTAATTTTTTGATTGTCAATATTTGAAATCGTTTTAATACGTTTGCCTTGAACATCATAAATTATTATTTCTGATAATGTTGTCGTGGTTTCAAGCGCATCAATAGTTAAATAATTTGTTGCTGGATTAGGGAATATTTTAATGGTTTTTAGGTTGTTTTCGTCTACACTTAAATTGGTGTCAACAATCCGAAATATTTCACCTGTACTAGATGCTCCAATGTAAAGTTCTCCTGCC
>DIAL01000132.1:10057-10230 GCA_002414705.1 Flavobacteriaceae bacterium UBA5079 | reverse complement strand
TCCAATGTAAAGTTCTCCTGCCATATCCTCACCAAATGTTGTCCAGCCTTTATTGTTAAAAGGTGTGGTGAAAGACATAGTCCATATGTTGTTTTCAAAAACGAGAGTACCAATTTCATCACTGCAATAATCGGCAAAGAAATACGTGTCAACAAAATTTGGAAATTGGCTTC
>DIAL01000132.1:3836-9857 GCA_002414705.1 Flavobacteriaceae bacterium UBA5079 | reverse complement strand
AAATTCACCACTTCCTGAATGTGTGTATTGTGCAACTGGAAATTGAAACGTGGATGCACTTGGGCAACCAGTTGTAATAAAAGGTGCATTTCCTTCATAGCAACGCCATCCATAATTTAAACCACCTTCAGTACTACTTACCTTATTTATCTCTTCAATATCAAACTGTCCAACATCTGCAATCCATAAATCATTATTCGTTCTATCAAAAGAAAAACGCCATGGATTTCGCAATCCGTAAGCCCAAATTTCATCTAAAGCATTGGAGTTATTAATAAAAGGATTGTCAGCTGGAATAGCATAATTAGGGTTAGTGCCTGCGTTGTTAACATTAATACGGAGTAACTTACCAAGTAACGTTGTTAAATCCTGCGATCGGTTTCCAGGGTCGCTACCTGAACCACCATCTCCTGTTGCTATATATAAATAGCCGTCTTCGCCAAAAGCTAAATCGCCACCATTATGATTACTAAAAGGTTGACTAATAGTCATTAATATAACTTCAGAATTAGCATCGGCTGTATCACTATTTGGAGGATTGGTTACAAAACGTGAAATAACAGTATCACCAGAATTATTAATATAGTTCACAAAGAAAAAACCATTAGAACTATAGTCTGGATGAAAAGCTAATCCTAATAGTCCACGCTCACCACCACTATTACTCACCAAACTATTGATATCTAAAAATGGTGTTGAAATTACGTTTTGTTGCGCATCTATAATTTTAATAACACCTGCTTTTTCTACAATAAATAAACGGTCATCATTGGCATGTTTAATACTGACTGGGTTATTAAAACCATCGGCATATAAATCTATTCCAACTTGTTGTGCTACAGTGTTAAACGTACTTGTTAAGATTATGAGTAATAGGGCTGCTTTATTCATTTTTCTTTTTTTAGACTTGCAATTACAAATTACGAAAAAACAATCAAATGTCATATTAATAGCATTTAATTATTGATAAACAGCTATTTAAGAATTTTGTGAGCTAAAATCGAGCATGCTTCATCAAGCATTTTGAAAGTATTATCAAAACCCTGAATACCACCTGTGTAAGGGTCGGGAACACTATGATTTTGATTTGGATAAATTTCATTTAAAATGTAATGAACTTTTGCAATATCGTTAGCATTTCTAGCAAGTTTGACAACATTCTCAAAATTAGAACTATCCATTACATAAATACAATCAAAAGTATCAAAATCAGAAATAGCAAACTGTCTGCCGCGTTGTGTTGTAATATCTAACCCATATTTTTCCGCTGTTTTAATCGAGCGTGGATCTGGAGTATCACCTACATGATAATTTCCTGTTCCAGCAGAATCTACTAAATAACCAGTGTCTGGAAGTTTGGATTTTAAAATACCTTCCGCAAGAGGTGAGCGGCAAATATTGCCTAAACAAACCATGAGTATTTTAGTAATGTGAGCATCCCGAGACATCGGAAGTTAAATTTAAAGGATTAAACAGACAATTTTTTAGTTAAATCGTCAACATATTTTTTAAACTGCTTGTCTGTAGATGATAAATTATCAACCGTTTTACAAGCATGTAGTACTGTAGCATGATCACGTTTTCCAATTTGAGAGCCAATACTAGCTAAAGATGCTTTTGTGTATTTTTTCGCAAAAAACATAGCCAACTGTCTTGCTTGAACAATATGGCGTTTTCTGGTTTTAGACTGTAAGGTGTCTACATCCATTTGGAAATAATCGGATACAATTTTCTGGATATAATCTATTGAAACTTCACGTTTGGTGTTTTTCACAAACTTCTCAACCACTTGTTTCGCTAAATCAGCTGTAATTTCTTTTTTATTAAAAGATGATTGGGCAATTAACGAAATTATAGCACCTTCCAATTCACGAATATTAGTTTTAATATGTTTGGCAACGTATTCAATAATTTCTTCTGGCATTTCAACACCATCTCTATAAAGTTTGTTTTTCAATATAGAAACACGGGTTTCAAAATCTGGACTCTGTAATTCTGCTGAAAGTCCCCATTTAAATCGTGATAATAAGCGTTGTTCAATATCCTGCATATCTACAGGTGCTTTATCACTCGTTAAAATAACTTGTTTTCCGTTTTGATGTAAGTGATTAAAGATGTGAAAAAATACATCTTGAGTTCCAGACTTACCAGATAAAAACTGAACATCATCAATAATTAAAATGTCAATTATTTGATAAAAATGAATAAAATCAATTCTATTATTTTTCTTAACAGCATCTATATATTGTTGCGTGAATTTTTCAGCTGAAATATATAAAACCGTTTTTTCAGGATATTTATCTTTAATATCTACACCAATAGCATGTGCTAAATGGGTTTTTCCTAAACCAACTCCACCAAAAATTAATAATGGGTTAAAAGATGTGCCTCCTGGTTTTGCTGCTACAGCTAAACCTGCACTTCTGGCTAGACGGTTGGAGTCACCTTCTAAAAAGTTTTCAAAACTATAGTTAGGGTTTAATTGCGATTCAATTTTTACATTCCTAATACCTGGAATAATAAAAGGATTACGCAATTCAGGATTTTTATTGTTTAATGGAATATCAACGTCTTGAGCCTTTACTGCTGAACGATTAGAACTTGGAATACGTTCCGTAAATGGTTGCTTATTGCCATATGTGTTTTCCATTTTAATAATGTAAACCAATTTGGCATTTTCCCCAAGTTGTTTTGTTAAAGCTACTTTTAAAATTTTAACGTAATGCTCTTCCAGCCATTCGTAAAAGAATTTACTTGGCACCTGAATACTCAACGCGTTATCAGTGAATTTTACTGCAACTATTGGTTCAAACCATGTTTTATATGCTTGCGGTTGTATATTATCCTTTATAAATTCCAGACAATTTCCCCATACCGATTGCGCAGTTACACTCATTATAAAAATTAAAATTTACTAGTTAGTTGTTGAATAGAGAAATGAAATTCCTCGTTGATCTTTAGCTTGGCAAATATGTGAACAAAAATCTTAAAAAAAAAATGTATTACTATTGAATTTTAAGATTTTTTTTCGCATGTTTATTGCGTTGTCTAAACTACAAAAAAAATATTAAACACAATGTTCTTTTCCGATGAAATACCAATAAGAGTGAGATATGGTGAAACCGACCAAATGGGTGTGGTTCATCATGGAAATTATGCGTTATATCTAGAGATGGGACGAACTGAATGGTTGCGAAAAATGGGTTTATCATATAATGAAATGGAAAAAAGCGGTGTGATGTTACCTGTGATTTCCATGAGCTTAAATTATAAGAAATCAGCCCTTTATGATGAGGTTGTTAAAGTGAAAACACAGCTAAAAAAAATGCCGTCAGTTAAGATAGAATTTGATTATGAAATTATTAATTCTGCTGGTGAAGTTTTAGTTACAGCAAACACCGTTTTAGCTTTTATTGATATGAAAAGTAAACGACCTATGAAGTGCCCAGATTATATTTTGAAGAAAATAGAATCCTTTAATCAAGCTCCTTAATTGATACTTCAAAGATAGCTTCAAGTTTTTCTAAAATCTTTTCGCTGTCTTTTAATCGGACTGAAATAATAATCTGACAATCTAACTCCAAAGTTTGGTCGACTATTTTTAAATTATTCTCTTTAATAATCCGCATAACTTTATTCATGTTCTTGTAATCAAACCGAATAATAAATTGCTTATTTATGGTGCGCTTTACAATTTTAGAAGCTTCCAAAGCCATTTGAGCTGTTGTTTTATACGCATGTATTAAACCACCAACACCAAGTTTTACGCCTCCAAAAACACGAACAACGACTATTAAAATGTTGGTAACATTATACGATTGGATTTGCCCATATATTGGCATGCCAGCACTATTGTTGGGTTCGCCATCATCATTTGCTCTAAAATAAATATTGGTTTCATCCATACCAGTTTGGTAAGCATAACACCAATGTCCAGCTGTATGATGTTTTTTTTTTAAAACCTCAATATGATCTTTAACATCATTCTCATGTTTTATGGGAAAAGCATAGCCAAAAAACTTGCTGTTTTTATCTTTAAATAGGACTTCCTCGGAAGGTTTTGAAATGGTTTTATACGTGTCTTTTTGAATCATTTACAAGGCAGTTACTAACAAAATCGAAATTACGGCTAAACTTATACCTATCCAATTTTTTGTCGAGAGCTTTTCTTTAAATAGCAATAATCCTAAAAGCGATGTTAATAAAATAATAGCCACATTATTAACTGTGAAAATGGTAGAACTTTACAGCGTTTCATGATCTAATGCTTTTAAAAGGTAATATATAGATGCGTAATTAACCATACCTAAAACAAGTCCAGCGATTAAACTTTTAGAATCAAATGTGAAATTTCCTTGCAGTTTTTTAATCAATAGCGTACATATTCCAATTATGGCAGCAAAACCAAAAATAGTAGCCGAAAATATTGGAATACCATTTTCAGTTAAATAAGTAGTTTCTATATATTTTATGGAGGTGTCTATAATTCCTGAACCAAGAAATATGATAATAGGATAGATATAATTGCTTTTGTTTTTAATGCGAGTTCCCGATTTTACAGAAGCTAAATAAACCGCAATTAATGCGGCAATAATGCCAATTATTTTAAGCAATCCGGCACTTTCATGATACACATAAATTCCAAAAACAACAGGAATAATCACGCTCATTTTTGTAGCAACGCTAGCTACTGATAAACCAACACGCTGTGATGTAATAGCCATTACATTAAAAATAGCAATGAACAAAAAACCTAAAAAAATGGCACCATAAAACCATTCGGTAGAAATAATTGTTTGCACGTTTATGGGTTCTTGATAAGCAGTAATTCCAACACAAAAAGCTGTTATATAATTGAAAACAATTGCTTGTAACGTGTTAACTTGGTGTTTACCAAATAACTTAAACAGAACAAAAATAATGGTGGATGCTAATATGCTTAACAGTAAATATATCAAAATAGGTGTTTTTTAACGTTGAACAAATTAACAATATCATCCGTGTCTGGATTTATATGCCATGTATGGAGATTTAATTCGGCAGCAGCAAGCGTGTTTTCTTCCGTATCATCAATAAATAGGCACATTTCTGGTTTTAAATTGTTTTCATTTAAAACAAATTGGTAAATAGTATGATTCGGTTTTCTTAATTGGATTTCGTGCGATAAGTAGAATTGGTCAAACTGTGCTTTAAATTCTTCATAAAAAGGCACGCGTTCTTGAATCCATTTTATATGAAGTGCATTGGTATTACTCAATAAAATAAGTTGGTATTTATTATCCGATGCTAATTGTTTTAAAAATTCTAACCTACGGATTGGAAAATCTCTTAAAATAAAATTCCAAGCATCTAAAATCTCAATTTCACTTAAATTAGGAAACTCATTTTTATAAAATGTTATAAAAGCTTCGGAAGAGATATGGCCTTGTTCATAAGCTTCATTACAGGCAATCATTTCAGGTGAGAACTTGTTTAATTGAAATAAATTTAGCGCATTTTGCATAGCACCAACTTTATCCAGATTAATGAATACATCGCCAAAATCGAAAATTAGTGTTTTAATCATAATGTGTTTTTATAAATGCGCAACATATCATTTAGGATAGACGTTTCTTCTAATAATTCACCAGAAAAATCCGGTGCTTTGGTGCCTTCTGTAAAAGTCGTTTTACCTGTAAATACTCGAGCTTCGTCCCAAATATTTTCATCAATAAACGTTTGAAGTGTTTGTGCACCACCTTCAATAATAATGGATTGAATGTCATTGTTATGCAAAAAAACACCAATTTGTTTTGCTATTGGTTTAGTGAAATCTATATTATTTTCAGTAATACGAAATGTTTCAGCTTCGTTATTGAAAACTACTAAATCATTGGCGAGTTTCTCAAGTCTATCAATTACAAATCGGATGGGATTTTTTCCTGTCCAATCTCTAACCGTTAAGCTTGGATTATCTGCCAAAGCAGTATTTGCACCAATTAAAATGGCATGTTCTTCTGTTCGCCATTTGTGAACTAATTG
>DIAL01000132.1:0-3670 GCA_002414705.1 Flavobacteriaceae bacterium UBA5079 | reverse complement strand
AAAAATTCATTCGTAATCCAAACTGGTTTTTGAGTATTTCGTGTTTTTGGAGCTATAAAACCATCAACAGTTTCTGCCCATTTTAATATAATATAAGGACGCTTTTTATTATGAAACGTAAAAAAGCGTTTGTGGTGTACTTGGCATACTTCTTCTAAAATACCAACAGTAACGTTGCAGCCAGCTGCTTTTAGTTTTTTAATGCCATTTCCAGCAACTTTGCTATGTGTATCAATTGTTCCAATAATGACATTTGGAATGTTGTATTTTATTATTAAATCACTACAAGGCGGTGTTTTTCCAAAATGGCTACAGGGTTCTAAAGTAACATATAATGTGGCTTCTTTTAAAAGCGCCTTGTTTGTAACCGATTGAATGGCATTTACTTCGGCATGTGGACCACCAAACGGACTTGTGATACCCTCGCCAATTATAAGATTTTTATGTACGATAACCGAGCCAACCATAGGGTTTGGAGCAGTTGTTCCCAATCCATTTTTGGCAATTTGTATGCAGCGTTTTATGTATTTTTCATGTATCTTCATCCCAGAATTTCAAGATGTAAAAATAAGACATTAAAGTGAGTCAGAATAATATTGTTATCAGAGAAATTACCCAAGCAGATAATGTGCAAATTGCAGCTGTTATTCGCTCGGTTTTTGTAGAACTGGATGCGCCAAAAGTAGGAACAGCTTATGAAGATGTATCATTAGATAAAATGACAGAAACCTACAACAAGCCTAAAATGGCGTATTTTGTGGTTGTTAATAACCAAAAAATAATAGGAGGCTGCGGAATTGCACCTTTAGAAGGAGAATCTGAAACTATTTGCGAATTGCAAAAAATGTATTTTTTACCCGAAGCACGTGGTATTGGAGTAGGTTTTGAAATGATTGATATCTGTCTGAAAAAAGCCAAAGAATTTGGCTTTGATTCCTGCTATTTGGAAACCCTGCCTTTTATGGTGGGTGCACAAAAATTATACAAAAAAGTTGGGTTCGAACCTTTGAAAGCTTCTATGGGAAGTACAGGTCATTATTCCTGCAATGTTTGGATGTTGAAACACTTATAATACACACAAACCAAAAGCTAAAATATTTTGATTTTAAAAGATATTCAAAACATATTTCATCAAGAATTAGATACCCTTTATGGTGCTGATGAAGTAGGCAGTTTTTTTAATATTCTCATCGATTTTTATTTAGGTTTAAATAGCATTACACTGGTTTTAGAGCCCAATTACGCAATAACAAAAGAAGAAGAGCAACCTTTATTTGAAGCTTTAAGTAGGCTAAAATTACATGAGCCTATTCAATATATTATAGGTGAAACGGAGTTTTTTGGATTACCTTTTAAAGTGAATAAAAACACCTTAATTCCAAGGCCCGAAACTGAAGAGTTAGTTGCGTGGATTTTAAAATCTGTTTCAGAAAAAAAAGGCCAACCTATAAACATATTAGATGTCGGTACTGGAACGGGCTGCATAGCTATAAGTTTAGCAAAACATTTACCAAATGCTCAAGTTTTTGCAGTTGATATCAGCCCTAAAGCTTTAAAAACAGCAAAAGAGAATGCTAAATTAAATGAGGTTTCCATCACTTTTATTGAAGACAGTATTTTAGATATCCATGATGATATTTTGGAATCTGCAACGGGATTTTTCGATGTTATTGTGTCTAATCCGCCTTATGTTCGTGATCTTGAAAAAGTAGACATAAAAAATAATGTGCTGCAACATGAGCCGCATTTAGCATTGTTTGTAAAAGATGAAAATCCGTTGGTATTTTATAATGCTATCTCTAGTTTTGCTACGAAGGCATTGAAAGAAAATGGTTTGCTATTTTTTGAAATTAATCAATATCTTGGAGCCGAAATGACAGCTTTACTTAAAACGTATCCATTTAAAGACATCGAATTGAAAAATGATATGTTTGGAAATCAGCGCATGCTTAAAGGAATGAAATAAGGTTATGACAATAAAAGAACACATAGACGCATTACGAGACGAATTACGTCAGCATAATTACAATTATTATGTGCAAGATAATCCCACTATTTCGGATTTAGAATTTGATGAAAAACTCAAGCAACTTCAGGATTTAGAAGCAAAACACCCTGAATTTTATGATGCTAGTTCGCCAACATTACGTGTAGGAGGAGAGATAACCAAGAATTTTGAAACGGTTGTTCATGAGCATCGCATGTATTCTTTAGATAATTCCTATTCCAAAGACGATTTATTGGATTGGGAAGCGCGCATTAAAAAATTAGTAGATGGCGAAATTCATTATACCTGCGAATTGAAATATGATGGTGCTTCAATAAGTCTTACCTATGAAAATGGTAAATTACTAAAAGCAGTTACAAGAGGTGATGGATTTCAAGGGGATAATGTAACAGCAAATATTAAAACTATTAAATCTGTTCCTTTACAATTGAAAGGCGATTATCCAGAGAAATTTGATATTCGTGGCGAAATTGTTTTGCCTTTTGATGGTTTTAATAAAATGAATGAAGAGCGAATTGAAATAGGAGAGGAACCTTATAGAAACCCACGAAATACAGCATCTGGAAGTTTAAAGTTGCAAGATAGTAGCGAAGTGGCAAAACGCCCTTTAGAGTGTCTTTTGTATAGTATAACAGGGACTAATTTAAAAATGGCCACGCATTTTGAAAGTCTTGAAAAAGCACGTGCTTGGGGATTTAAAGTTCCTGAAGTTGCCAAAAAAGTAGATTCTATAGATGCTGTTTTAATGTTTGTGGAATATTGGGATGTACATCGTCATGCATTGCCTTATGAAACAGACGGTGTTGTTATTAAGGTAAATAATTTGCAACAGCAAGAAGAATTAGGTTTTACAGCAAAAGCACCACGTTGGGCAATAGCTTATAAATTTAAAGCAGAACAAGTTTCTACTAGGCTTAATAAAATTACGTACCAAGTTGGTAGAACTGGAGCTATTACGCCTGTTGCTAATTTAGAGCCAGTTGAATTAGCCGGAACTACTGTAAAACGTGCGTCTTTGCACAATGCAGATCAAATAGAAAAACTAGATATTCGTGAAGGCGATATGGTTTTTGTAGAAAAAGGTGGTGAAATTATACCTAAAATAATAGCAGTGGATTTAAGTCAGCGTCAACCAGACTCACAACCTGCTCAATATATTACGCATTGCCCAGAATGTGAAACTAAATTGGTAAGGCAAGAAGGCGAAGCACAACATTACTGTCCCAATTATACTGGTTGTAAACCGCAAATTATTGGAAGAATCCAACATTATATTAGCAGAAAAGCTATGGATATTGAAGGTTTGGGTGGTGAAACCGTAGCTTTATTAGTAAATGCAGGATTGATTTATAATTATTCAGATTTATATGAACTGACTATAGATGATGTTTTACCATTAGAACGGATGGCGCAAAAAAGTGCTGAAAATTTAGTGAATGGTATTAAATTAAGTACGAATATTCCTTTTGAGCGTGTTTTATATGCATTAGGCATTAGGTATGTTGGAGAAACAGTAGCTAAAAAATTAGTAAAGCACTATAAGACTATTGATGCAATTAAACATGCTACTAGTATTGATTTAGTAACGGTTGATGAGATAGGAGTTAGAATTGCAGAAAGTGTCACGGACTTTTTCCTGACTCCTTCAAATATTGAAATTAT
>DIAL01000050.1:1757-2623 GCA_002414705.1 Flavobacteriaceae bacterium UBA5079 | reverse complement strand
AAAACTAATAAAGGATCTATGTATGCGGATAGCCTAGGTCTTTGTCCAATTAATAAGGAAAGTAAATGTAATTGGGGTGCTATAGATTTAGATAACTATAGACCAGATGTAAAAGAATTATTTAAAAAATTAAATAGCCTGAATGCGAAACTAATTCCCTTTAGATCAAAAAGTGGAGGGATTCATCTCTATTTATTTATGACCGTTTCTGTCCCGGCATTACTCATGAGAGAAAAACTTCATAATATTAAAAACATATTTGCAGTAGAAAAGCCTGATAAAATATTTCCGGTTCAAAAATATCTGAACCTGGATAAGGGTTCGGCCGGTAGTTGGATAAATCTTCCTTATCACAACGCCGAAAAAACAGAAAGATATATGATTAAGGAAGACGGAAGCCCAGCAACACTAGATGAATTTTTTGAATATTATGAAAAAAATAAATCCACACCAGCAGAATTAAAAAAATTAAAATCTAATATCGATGAAGGAGAAGTAGGAGATTGGTTTAAAGATGGCCCTCCTTGTATGCAAGCATTAGCAAAATTTGGGGTAGAAAAATCCCAACGTAATGAAACTCTTGTAGATATGACACGTTATATTAAATTAAGATATCCAGACGAGTGGGAAGAAAGGGTAGCTAAATATAATGAAAAATTTTTTGAACCTATTGGAAAAGGGATGGGTTATAATGAAGTGAAAGGAATAATTAGTTCTAGAAATAAAAAAGATTATCCATATAGGTGTGATAAAGATTGGTTAAAACCGCATTGTAATAGAGAAGAATGCATACAAAGAAAATTTGGAGTTGGAGGGGATGCTGCTGGAGAATCAGTTCTAGGTCCTTTGTCTTATATTAAATCCAC
>DIAL01000050.1:0-1514 GCA_002414705.1 Flavobacteriaceae bacterium UBA5079 | reverse complement strand
ACTCTTGCAAGAGAAGCAGCCACTGATCAAGTCAAAAAAACTCCAAAAAAGACAAAGAATTGGGACGAACAAATTAGAGCCTTACAGCAGAGAGCAACCCCAATGGATGCTCCAGAAGAGAGCCAACCAAAGATAAGGTTAAAAAATTCTTTAGAAACTTATTGCTTTAATTTACGCCAAACAAAAAATAAAAAACAGATATTATTTGGAAGACCTTTTCACGAAGGAGACAAGGTTAAGTTTATGTTTGATCCATTTTTTAAATTTCTAAAAACAAATAATTGGGAAATAAGTGAAAATGATACACACACCATGCTTAAGAAAGCAAACGGCTTAGCTAGAGAAAAGTTACACATAGATAAAGACATAAAAAAATGGGTGTATGTTTTAGACTCTACTGAATTTAAGAAAGAAGAAGTTGAACACGAGGATATAGATTTTGGCCAAGAAAGTGATGCTCCGTATTAATGGATAAATTTTACCAACAAAGATTCAAGATATTAGGGGGACCAGGATGTGGTAAAACAACTAAGATTTTAAATCTTTTAAAGGATTATTTTAATAAAGGCTTACAACCCAAGGACGTTTTAATGATAGGTTTTGCAAATGCCACAGTTGATAATTTACGTTTGCGAGCACAAAAAGAACTAAACTTTTCTGAAAAGCAAGCCGAAAGTATAAAAACAATTCATAAATATTGCAAGGACAATATTGATCATTATGATGTTTTTTCTCAAAAAGTAAAAAAAGAATTTAAAGATAAAATAAAAACCGATTCAGATAATTGGGTTATGTTAGATGACTCTGTTTTTGATAGAACAAGTGAAGCAGACGCAGTGGGATGGACCGAAGCCGAAGACAAAAAACTTGGTTTAATATTTAGTTTAATTGGAAACGCAAGACATGACGCGTTAGCAAGATCTCTCAAACCTTCGTATTATTATCATAGAAAAAACAAGACCACAGAATCAGACATAGAAGAAATATTAAACTTTAGTGATACTCACCCTAATTTTCAATACTCCAAGCTAACAAGATCAGAAATAAGCTATTGTTACCAACAACTAGTTAATTTTAAAACTCAAAATAATGTAATTGATTTTGAAGACATGTTGGAAAAAGCTTTGGCCCCTAATATTATATTTGATGATTACAAAGTAGTTATGGTTGATGAAGTACAAGATTTATCTTGGTTAGAGTGGAGAGTAATTTCAAAAATTGGTAGAACAACAGAAGAAATGTATTTAGTCGGAGATGATGACCAAGCTATATATGGTTGGAAAGGTTCTGATGTAAGAATATTTCAAAAATGGCCTTGTCCAAAAGCACATATAAAAATATTGCCTACTACTCACCGCTTACCTCAGAAAGTATATAAACTGGCTAAGCACATTAGTCATCAAATCACCCATCGATTAGGAAATGAATACGATTGTAAAAAATCTTATGAAGGAAAAGTAGACTTCCTTCATGATACAGGGGAGTTTGACCCTATAATAGATATAGATTCTAAT
>DIAL01000009.1:6878-9779 GCA_002414705.1 Flavobacteriaceae bacterium UBA5079 | reverse complement strand
GACTACGGAATTGATTTAGGAACCACCAATTCCGCAATTTCCAGAATGGAAAATGGAGAAGCGACCATTAAAAAAACTGATTTACAAGCTGACACAATGCCGTCTTGCGTTTATATAAACAAAAAGAAAGCTTTGCAAATTGGTGGAACAGCATACAATGCATTGAAAAGGGAGAAACTCAATGCTATGAAAAATTGGAGTTCCGAAAGCGACAATGCTTTTATTGAGTTTAAGCGTACAATGGGAACTGACAAAGTCTATGAAAGTTCAAACCTTGGCAAAGACTTGACTTCTGAAGAATTATCAGCAGAGGTCCTAAAAACATTGAAGTCTTTTGTAAAAGACGAAAATGTCAATTCTATAATAATTACAGTTCCAGCAGCTTTTAAAAACAACCAAAAAGAAGCAACAAGGGAAGCTGCAAAATTAGCAGGCTTCAATCATATAGAATTACTGCAAGAACCCGTTGCTGCATCAATGGCTTATGGTTTAGATTCCGATAAAAAAGATGGTTTTTGGTTAGTCTTTGACTTTGGTGGTGGTACTTTTGATGCCGCACTTTTGAAAGTTGAAGAAGGCATAATGAAAGTAATCGATACAGACGGTGATGCTTATTTAGGTGGTAAAAATTTAGATTTTGCAATTGTAGATGAAATAATACTGCCGTACATAGAAGAGAATTTTGTGATTGATGCCATTTTAGCTGATGATACCAAAAAGCAAATTTTGCGTAATGCCATGAAATTCTATGCAGAAGAAACCAAAATCAAACTTTCATTTAACGATACTCATAATATTTTATCCGATTTAGGAGATATTCCCGGAGAAGATGATGAAGGAGAAGAATTTGAATTGGACATAACAGTTACACAAGCAGATATTGCAAGAGCACTTTCGCCTGTTTTTCAAAAAGCAATAGACGTTAGCAAAAGCCTATTGGAACGCAACAATTTAAAAGGTTCGTCTTTAGATTCACTAATTCTTGTTGGAGGACCAACATTTTCGCCTGTTTTACGGAAAATGTTAGAAGGACAAATCTGTAAACCTGATACGAGTGCAGACCCAATGACGGTAGTTTCAAAAGGTGCTGCATTGTACGCTTCTACAGTTGATGTTTCGGAGGAAGTAAGAGAACAAACAAGAGACAAAACCAAAATTCAATTAGAAATCGCAAACGAATCTTCAACGGTAGAAACAGAAGAATTTGTACCTATCAAAATTTTAGCAGACAAAACAGAAGGAGAAATTCCTGAAAAAGTATTTGCAGAAGTTACAAGAGGCGACAAAGCTTGGTCAAGCGGAAAAATAGAAATAAATACTATTGGTGAAGTTGTCGAAATTCAACTAAACGAAGGCAAAACCAATATTTTTGAAGTTGTCCTTTTTGATGATAAAGGTAATATTTTAGAAAGTGAACCAAACACTTTTAGTGTAATTCAAGGTTCAAAAATCGGTAGTGCAACACTTGCATACAATTTTGGAATTGACTTAAAAGATAAAACGACAGGAAAAATACGTTTTAAAACAATCAAAGGTTTAGAAAAGAATCTGGCTATTCCAGCTGTAGGAACTCTAAATGATTTAAAAACACAAAAGCAAATTCGCCCAGGAATGGATTCTGATGAAATCAAAATACCTTTATACGAAGGTGAATATGGTTCAGATGGAACACGCGCTATCTATAATGAACACGTTAGCACAGTTAAGATAACAGGTGCAGATTTACCTTCGCTTTTACCTGAAAATAGCACTGTAGATATTACTGTAAATATTGATAGGTCAGAAAAAATAACTCTGAAAGCATATTTTCCTTATTTAGATTTTACGTATGAGACTAATGCTGTAATTTTTAAAGAATCCGTTGAAACTGAATGGCTTGAAAATGAAATTAGAAAAGCAAAAGGGAGTATTCAAGAATTGAGGGGCGAAGAAAGTGTAGATAAAAACAAACTACAACAAGTTGAAGAAGAGGTTGCGGAAATAGAAAAAGCTTTTGAAAACAATAAAAATGAAGTTGATAGTAAAAAAGAAGTTTTATCCAACTTAAGAAAATCACTAAAAACTATTGATGATTTAACAATCCATAATGAATGGCCAAAATTAGAAGAGACTCTGAAGGAAGCGTTTTATAGATTGGAAAAAGTCAACAATGATTTAGGCAATGATAAAACTAATCAAGTGGTTAATCAATTGCGTTCACAATTAGAAGAAGTTATAAAAGCTAAAGACGTTAAACTTGGTAATGTTCTCCTGGAAGAAATTGAAGGCTTCTTTATTCAATTGACATTTATTTATCAATTGATTAACTTTATTAGAAACCACAATGAAAATTTTGGTTCATTCAATTGGAAAGATAGCGGTAGAGCTAGAACATTATTAAATAAAGGATTACAAATTATTGGAGAAAACCCAACTGTAGATGATTTGCATCCAGTAGTTATTTCGCTAATTGATTTGTTACCTAATGATGAAAGACCAAGTGATGATGGTGATATATTAGTTGGATAAAATAAAACTATATGAGATTAAATATTAAATTTTTACTTCCTCTTTTTTACCTTTTATTGGTTGTTTATTCCTGTGAAAGTGAGGCGGATAGAAAGCAGCGTTTGGCTATTGAAGTACAAGAACAAATTGAATTGAAAGAAAACCGTGAAGTAGAAGAAGCTGAACGAGCTTTTCAAATAGAGCAAAAACGCATTGAACATGAACAACGAGAAGAAAAAGAACGTATTGTAAGAGAAGCACTTTTTGAAAAGGAAAGAAAGGAAAAAGCTATTTATGACAAGTATATAAGCAATTCATTGCGTACAGGAGCTACACCCTATTCTCAATATTATGGAGGAAATTCATCTTGTAGTGATTATGGCTGTTCACAAATAGAAGTAAAAACAAGCAACT
>DIAL01000009.1:6042-6704 GCA_002414705.1 Flavobacteriaceae bacterium UBA5079 | reverse complement strand
CTATCAAAAAAAATGGAAGTGTAGTAAGACACGCTTATATCAATTCAGGCAGCAGTTATACTTTCTCATTTCCCAATGGAACTTATCAAACATTCTTTTATTACGGTAAAGGGTGGAATCCTGCAAAGGAGATGAAAGGCGGTAAAATGAAAGGCGGCTTTATAGATAATGAAGATTTTGGTAAAGATGAACCACAGACATTGAGTAATAATATTTTGGAATATCAACTAATTTTGCAGGAAAACGGAAATTTCAGTACTCGTCCAAGCAATCCAGAAGAAGCCTTATAAATGAATAAAAACCATTACATATTATCCAAAGATCAAAGTATTGACAAAAAATACAAGGTAACATTCTTCCTTAAAAAAGGAAGTTATGCAGAAACCTACCGTGTAAAAGACCAAGAAGGAAAAACCAAATTATTAAAGCTATTTTGCTATTCGAAACTGCATAGAACGCAGTTTAATGAAAATGGAGATATTCTTGAAATTGAGATTTTAAAGAAAATCAAACATCCAAATTTGGTCAAATATTGTGATAATGGAGATTTGCTTGTTGACAATAAAAAATATGCTTTTGTAATTCTTGATTTCATAAGTGGTGAAACTTTAGCTGATAAAATGAAGCGAGAAAATATACTTAATTCATATGAAGCTAAAGAC
>DIAL01000009.1:0-6018 GCA_002414705.1 Flavobacteriaceae bacterium UBA5079 | reverse complement strand
AAGACATTATTTCAGGTGTGTTGAATGGACTAAATTATTTACACGCTCTCAATAACCCAATGATTCACAACGACATTACAAACTTGAATGTCATGTTAGATTTATCGGGTAAGGTAGCTATTCCAAAAATCATTGATTTTGGTTATGCTCGTTTTTTAAGTCAATCAAACAAAGATTTTCTAAAAGATGGCTTAAATCCTTTTTATCAAGCGAATGAAGCATTTAATAAAGTGTTTTCGGCTCAAAGTGATGTATTTTCAGTAGGAGCATTGTATTATCATTTGTTAGAAGGACTACCACCTTGGTTTGTAGAAATTTCAAAATACAAATCAGATAAAATAAAGTTAGAAGATGCTGTTTTGGAAGAACGTAAAAAACCGTTAAAGTTTGAAAAAAGTATAGATGAACAGACACAAAATATCATGTCTAAAGCTTTACAACCAAATGCAGAAAATCGTTTTAATAGCGTTAAAGAATTTATTCAAGCCATTAATGGAGAGCTAGAAGTTCAACAACTTTCAACATCTCAAGAAAAGCCCAAATCTAAACTCAAGGAAATTAAAAAAGGGCAAGGATTTTCAGCAATTGCAGGAATGCAAGAATTAAAAGACACCATTCAACTTGATGTAATTGATGCCCTAACCGAAAAAGAACGGTATGCTGAATATGGGTTAACCATTCCAAACGGAATGTTATTATATGGTCCACCAGGTTGTGGTAAAACATTCTTCGCAGAACGAATGGCGGAGGAAATCGGATTTAGTTTATATCAGATAAAACCTTCCGATATTCAGAGTAAATATGTGAATGCTTCGCAAGAAAATATCAAAAATCTTTTTGATGAAGCTCGTAAAAATGCACCAAGCATTATTTTCATAGATGAATTAGATGCAATGGTTCCGAATCGCAATGATTCGAATGTAAATCATATGAACACAAGTGCTGTGAATGAATTTTTAGCACAAATGAATAATTGTGGAGATGATGGCGTTTTTATTATTGGAGCAACCAACCGACCAAATGCAATTGATCCAGCAATTTTGAGAGCAGGTCGTTTAGATAAGGTAATCTATTTACCACCGCCTGACTTTGAAGCTCGTGAATTGATGTTTAAGCTCTATTTGGAAAAACGTCCAAGGGAAGTTGGTTTGGATTATGCCTTTTTAGCCAAATCAACGGAAAACTTTGTTTCAAGTGATATAAAGTTCCTTTGTGATGAAGCATCAAGAAAAGCATTAAAAATGAAATCAAGAATTTCAAAGGAAATTTTGTTGGAAACAATTAACGACAACAAACCTTCCATTTCTCTTAAAGAGTTGAACAGTTACATAGCAATTAAAGCTAAAATGGAAGGTTTAGCAGAAAACACTAATGAACGACCAAGTATTGGTTTTAAAAATAATTAGATATGGACACAATAAGTTTTGACAAACTATTACTAAAGACAGCTTTTTCTTGTATGGCTTGTGATGGAGATATTGATAAAAGGGAAGTTAAACTAATAAAGAAATTACATAAGGAAAACAAAACCTTTGGCGAAATTGATATTAATTCTGAAATGGACAATTTATTGCTTGCGATCAATAGAGATGGACATCAATTTTTAAAAAATTATTTCAATGAACTTAAAACATTTGAATTAACGGAAGCTAACGAATTAAAGTTAGTTGAAGTGGCAATTGACACTATCAAAGCAGATGATAAAGTAGAATACAGTGAAATTAAATTTTTTAAAGTAATTCGTTCAAAATTGAAAATTCAAGACGAACCCATTCTTGAAAAGCATCCAGATTTCGAAGATTATTTAGAACAAGATATAATTAGTGAATCTTATTTGTTGAGGCTACAAGAAGATTTTTTTGATACGCATATTTCAAATGAATTTGAGTTAATAAGTAGATTTAATGATGACATATTGGATAGTCTAAAGGATAACAATGAAGAGGCATAAGAATTTTTGGAGTATTTTACTAATCTCAGTCGTTATCTATATAATAATTACATTATGTGTTCTTGTATTAACCTCTTAATATGACTGAAAAAGGATTAAAATTAGTATTAGCAATTTTATTATTTCTATGTTTATTAGACATGCCCTATGGCTATTACCAATTTGTTCGCTTTGTAGCTTTTGCTGTATTCAGTTATTTTGCTTATCAAGCCTATCAAAGAGTAAACAAAACTGAAGTGTTTATATATTTAGTTTTAGCCTTATTGTTTCAACCCTTTATCAAAATAGCTCTTGGTAGAACTTTGTGGAATATCGTGGATTTTGTGGTTGGTTTATGGCTAGTCTTTGACGTTGGTCGTCAAATAATGAGAAAGCCAGTGGAATAATGAATTTTGTTTATCCCTTTTTCAAAGAGTTTATTATCTTTAAACTCCTGGTAAAATAGTAGTAAAAAAAGCAATTATATATTTTGCTACATTAACGTCATGTTAAGTTTATGAATAAAAAAGACCTATCAGAAAGAGATATTTGTACTAAATTTATTAATCCTGCAATTCAAAAAGCTGGATGGAATATGAGGAGTCAAGTGAGAGAGGAAGTTACTTTTACAGACGGACGAATCATAGTTCAAGGTAAATTATACACTCGTGGAAAAAGTAAACGTGCAGATTATATCCTCTATTACAAATCTAATATTCCAATAGCTATTATTGAGGCAAAAGATAATAAAAAGCCTGTTGGACACGGTATGCAACAAGCATTGGAATATTCTGAAATTCTGCAAATTCCATTTATATTCACTTCTAATGGTGATTCTTTTGTATTTCATGATAAAACAAGAACAGACGGAACTTTAGAAGAAGAGTTAACTTTAGATAATTTTCCTTCGCCAGAAATCTTATGGAAGAAATATTTAGAACATAAGAATATTGAAACACCAAAAGCCCAAGAAATAGTAGAGAAAGAGTATTATGCTGATGAAAGTGGTATGAAGCCAAGATACTATCAGCAAAATGCTGTTAATAGAACTTTAGAGGCCATAGCTAAAGGTCAAGATCGGATTATTTTAGTCATGGCAACAGGGACAGGCAAAACGTATACAGCCTTTAACATTATTTGGCGCTTATGGAAAACAGGAATCAAGAAGCGAATTTTATTTTTAGCAGATAGAAATGCCTTATTAACGCAAACCAAAAACGGAGATTTCTCACCTTTTGGAAATGATATCATGCACATTATAAAAAATCGAAAAATTGATAAATCCTATCAAATTTATTTTGCTTTATATCAAGGCTTGACAAGTACAGACGAAGATAAAAATGCCTACAAAGAATTTAGTCCAGATTTTTTTGATTTAATAGTGATTGACGAGTGTCATAGAGGAAGTGCTTCCGAAGCTTCCGCTTGGCGCGATGTATTAACGTATTTTAATTCTGCTACACAAATAGGGTTAACTGCAACTCCAAAAGAAACCAAAGATGTTTCTAATATGGAGTATTTTGGTGAGCCTGTATATACCTATTCTTTGAAACAAGGGATTGATGATGGTTTTTTAGCGCCTTACAAAGTAGTAAGAATAACAACAAATGTTGATGATGGGTGGAGGCCAACAGCTGGCTTAATAGATAAGTATGGCAATGAAGTTAAAGACCGCATCTATAATTTAAAAGATTACGATAGAACTTTGGCCATTGATGAGCGCACAGAAGTTGTGGCTAAAAAAATTACTGAGTATTTAAAAGCTACAGACCGTTATGCGAAAACAATCGTGTTTTGTACAGATATTGACCATGCCAATAAAATGCGTCAAGCATTAATAAATGAGAATGCAGATTTAGTTGCAAAACACTGGAATTACTGCGTGAAAATTACTGGTGATGATGAAGTAGGAAAGCAAGAATTAGATAATTTTACTGATGTAGAAGAACGCTTTCCTGTTATAGCTACTACTTCTAAAATGTTAACCACTGGTATTGATACCAAAATGGTTAAAGTGATTGTTTTAGAATCAAACATACAATCCGTTACAGAGTTTAAGCAAATTATTGGTAGAGGTACTCGAATTAGAGAAGCAGAAGGTAAAGTCTATTTTACGATTATGGATTTTAGAAAAGCAACTAATATTTTTGCTAGACCTGATTTTGATGGTGACCCTGTTCAAATTTACGAACCAGAACCAGGTGGTTCAGTTGTACCACCAGATACTATTGAACCAACGGAACTAGATAACGGTGAACCAAATAATCCTGATGTGTTTAAACCTACTAATCCAGATATTACAATTGATGGAGTAGAAGAAGAGGTTAGAAAATTTTACGTCAACCAAATACCTGTTTCAGTAGTTAACGAGCGTATACAGTATTATGGTAAAGATGGTAAATTGATTACAGAATCTTTGAAAGATTATTCCAAGAAAAATATAGAAAAAGAGTTTTCTTCATTGGACGATTTCATTCAAAAATGGACTACCTCAGAAAAGAAAGAAGAATTAATAAAAGAACTCGCAGAACATGGCGTTTTGTTGGAAGCCCTGCGTGAAGACGTAGGTCAGGATTTAGACGACTTCGATTTAATCTGCCACATTGCTTTTGACCAACCTGCATTAACAAGACAAGAACGAGCCAACAACGTACGCAAGCGCAATTACTTTGCTAAGTATAGCGAAACTGCACAAAAAGTACTAAACAGTTTATTGGACAAATACGAACAAGAAGGCATTGTGTCTATAGAGCAAGGTTCTGTTTTAAAAGTAAAACCTTTAAGTCAAATGGGATCAGCAGTTGAGTTGGTGAGAGCTTTTGGGAAGAAAAAAGATTTTGACCAAGCCATTAAAGAATTAGAAAACGAAATTTATAATATTGCGTAATTGAATATTCAAAATAAAATACAACAACCAGAAGGTAGACGTCTTGAATTTAAAGAAGTTATGCCAACCAATGCAGTATTAGCGAGAACCATTGTGTCTTTTGCTAATGATGCTGGAGGCGAGTTGTTTCTTGGTGTAAAAAACAATCCTAGAGAAATTACAGGATTACAATACGACCAATTAGACACTATTGAAAATCAAATTAGTAATATTGTAAACGACCAATGCATGCCAACCATTTTACCGGAAATTTCTTTTATTGAAGAAATTGGTAAGCATATTATTAGAGTTTATATTCACAAAGGAAGTAAACCACCTTATTTTATTCGTTCAAAAGGAAAAGCAAAAGGAACTTTTACTAGAGTTGGTTCTTCTAACAGATTAGCTAGTAATGAGATTGTCAAAGAATTAGAGCGACAAGGACAACATGTTTCTTTTGATTCTGAATTATACTTTAATAAAAATTACGAAGAATTAAGTCTCGATAATTTTAAACGTTTTTTCAAAGAAAAAGCAAACGAGAATTTAACTTTTGAGGTTTTAAGAAAATTAAATCTTGTTAAAGAAGAACAAGGTCAAATATTCCCTACTAATGCGTTGATTTTATTATCCGATGATGTAAAAAAAAGCGAATTGTTTCCCAACGCTAAAGTAGAATGTGCACGATTTAAAGGAACCATTCCTGGAACGTATATTGATCAAAAAGCTATTGATGGTTCTATTGCTTTACAAGCGGAACATGCCTATCAATTTGTACTGCGTCATATTTCTGAAGGTACAGAAGATTATAAAGGTGTGTATAGAAACGACCGTTGGGAATATCCTATAATAGCGATAAGAGAAGTCATTAGAAATGCAGTAATACACAGAGACTATTCGCTTACAGGCAAAGATATTAAAATTGCCATTTTTGATGATAAGCTAGAAATAACAAGTCCAGGAAAATTATTGCCTACTGTAGATTTTAATGAGATGGATTCAGGGCAGTCAGATGTTAGAAACGTAGTTTTAGCACCAGTTTTTAAACGCTTAGGTATTATTGAACAATGGGGAAACGGATTGCAGTTAATTGCAGATGATTTAAAGGAATACCCAGAAATTAAATTGGCATGGAAAGAACCTGGTGTTGCTTTTAGAGTTTCGTTTATTAAGTCAAACTACAAGCAACAGCTAGAGTCACAGCAGGAGTTACAGCAGGAGT
>DIAL01000117.1 GCA_002414705.1 Flavobacteriaceae bacterium UBA5079 | reverse complement strand
GTGAAAGGTATTTAGAATTAATGTCAAATCTATTTAATGATTATATTACAAAAAGAGGAGTTGATCTCCAAAAAATAGATATACAAAAAGCTGAATTTGCAAAAGGCCCTGAATTTAATTTAAATTTAGATTTAATTAAAAATAGCAGAACAAGAGAAATACTACAAAAATCTGAATCCCTACAAAACTTATATAAAATAATGGTTGGTTCGCTAAGGAAGAAAAGGAACCCTAACCGAATAGGTGCAGTAATGACAGCATCTGTAATTGAAGATTTTAATAAATTAGTTTCTAAAATTAGTGATGCTATAAATAAAGAAACTTCTAATGAATTTAAAACCTTTGGTGATTATTTAAATAATAAAGTATCAGAAGAAATAGATCATAAAGATTTAGAAGAATTAGTAGTAGAAGAAAAAGTTTTAAATTATAACAACTTTATTAACTTAGGTAAAGTAGATATAAAAACTAAAGGGTTAGTTGTAGAAAAGATAACTCAATCTAATACACAAAAATTTCTACGAGATATTTATGTTGATTCATATGATAAAGATGGTACTGTTCAAACCAGTAGTTTCGGAACAGACCTTAGAGGAGATTTTAAATTTCCCGATGGGCCTGATGCCACTAAAGCCATAAAACAATTTTTAGCAGATCATATGAAAATAGGTGGTAAAACTCCACCATTAAATAATTTTATTATAACCCCGCCTTATAAAGGTGTATCTGGTAAATTTAAAGAGTATGATATAACTTATCCTGGTGATAATTTTCAATTTTCACAAGATAGTGATGAAGCTAGAGATACACTACAATACTGGAAAAATAAAGGCAAAATAACTATTCTTAATAAATATACAGTTCCTAAGAGCGATAGTGTTTCTCAAGTTATCTTTACAAAAGCAATGTTAGGTCCAAAATATTTTGGTATTACAAGTAAGGATTTTCCTAATGGCATGCAACTGTATAAGGCAATGAAACAATCAATATTATCACAAGGTTTTGAACAAAAGTGGAAAGATTTATTACTGAAATTAATGAGAACTGTTTTGGAAGGCCAACCTGGCAAAACCTTTACAACAATAAACGACTTAATCGATGCAGGTAATACTACTATTACATATGATGTATCTTCAATTTTTAAAGATAATGAATATGAAGATTTTGCAAAAGATGGTGTTTCATGGAAAGCAGTCCAAGATAATTTTGGAGAAATATTAGGTGGCTTTATGTTATTTGATATTATTGCAAAATATGAAGATGTAAACTTCCCAGATTCGGCAAATCACCCATTGGCTGATTTTATGTGGGGTGATTATCAAATTTCATCCAAAGGTGCTAAAGGCGCTTCACCTGGAGTTAAAGATGCTTTTGCTGCAATACAAAAGAAAGTACTCAAAGGTCTTATAGGAAATTTAAATAATGTTGGAAATAATTCAGAACAAGATTTTTATGACACTGTTATAATTCCATTTAACCAAGGGGTAAAGGAAGGTAATTACACCTTTACTACAGTTAGGAATATAGCAAATGCTCATATAGGAGATTTACCTATTTGGTCGTATATTATTAAAGAAATAGGAAATTCAGATGTTACTGAAAAAGGTATAGCTACTTGGATGGAAAGTTTAAGTGATGCCGAAGGAATAAAAATGTTAAAAGATATAGAAAGCAAATCACGTAAGTTTAGGGGTGGTGCTGCAAAGTATTGGAAAGAATATAAAACTAAAGGAAGTAAAAAAGCAGTAAGTATCCAGATTAGTCCAGTAATGTACCCTGTAACTGCCGCGCTTGAGGAAATGCTAAATAATAAATATGGACCAAATAGCTCAAAAGAGGCTTTCACTACATTAATGAGACAGGCACTCCAGGTACAGCAAATACATTTATGGGTAAAATTAAAGAAAGATACTCTTGATTTTAAATTTGCACCGTTTAGTGCTAATAAGTTTAAATTTGATGCAAAAGGGAATATGGGCAATTATAAAAACAAAGCATTGAGTATGTCAATGATACATTAAATATATAGTATAGATATGGATAACGTAAACGATTTAAATAGTTTCTTAAATGAAAAGAGAGTAACTGTCAAGAGAAGATATACTGAGGCTCATCCGGCTAAAAATGTATCTACTGCTGCTAGAGTTAGGTCTTCTATATTAGAGGCAATTGCTGATGGCCATATTACTGAAGAAGAAATGACTAGAATTCTTTCTGAACTTAAAGCTCATAAGAGATGGCTGAGTAGAAATAAAGGTTTATTTAATATTAGTGAAGATCAGGCAGGAATTAAAACTTTTTCACTTTCACCTTATGGATTGAGAGTAAAGAATAAAACAACAATACTTAATGAAGCATTAAATGTACCTTATAAAGAACAAGGCAAAAAACCAGTTAATATATTTGTTGGAAGATTTCAGCCTTTTACATTAGGTCATGTTAAAGCATTAGAAAAAATGCATAAAGAAAATGGTTTGCCGGTTGTTGTTTATATGGTTAGAGGTAAAAAGAAAGATTTAGAGAAAAGTCCATTTGACGAAGATACTCAACAAGCAATGTTTGCTAAGATGCAAAAGCAATATCCATTTTTAGAGGCAAGTTTTGTAGTTCCTAATGGAGCAATTGATACAATGTTTGCAGCAGCAAGACCAACATACGAACCTATGATGTGGGGTTATGGTACTGATAGAAAGAAATCTTATGGTTCTATGATTACTAAACAATCATATAGAGATGATCTAGGTGTAGATCCAAGTTTTAAAGGTTACGAGATTCCTAGGACAGGTGAAAATATATCAGCATCTAAAGTTAGACAAGCATTAAAGATAGATGATGAAAAAACATTTAAACAATTAACTCCAAAAAGCATTCATAAATTTTATAAAGCATCACAAAATATAATGAATCCAATGAATGAAGATAAAAATAATGATAGTATGAAAAATTTAAAACCCTTAACAAGTTTTAAGTTTGATTCATCAGAGATAAAATAATGTTATCAAAAACCAAAAAAGAAATACCTAACAAGATAAAAGAAAACGAAATCGGTACTGTTAATCTTAACCCTAACATGAATGTTCAGGGTATGGGAAATGCAACTCTTCCTGGAGATCCAGGTTCTGCAAATTCTTTTAGTAGCCAAGAAACCGGAAGCGGTGATTTGCTTGAACCTATTAAAAAGAAAAAGAAAAAGAAGAAGAAACACCTGTTATCCTTTGATAAGTTTTTAAATATCATGAAGGGTTGATAAATAAAACAAAGACTATTAACTATTATGGCTGTATTACCTAAGTTTCAACTCAAGCTATTATTCGAAAGTGGGGATTTAATCACACAAACAACACTGTATGATTTAATTGACGCTACATATAACCCAATATTAGTTGCAGGTAGCAACGTTACTCTTAACAGCGTAGTAACACCATCTGGGACTACTATTACAGTTAACGCAACTGGCGGTGGGTCAGGTGTAGTGACAGGTTTAACAACAACCGGAACATCGGGGGCTTCTACACTCAGTAGTGGTATTTTAAATATACCAATTTATTCAGGTGATACATATTCTTTAAAGGCTGGTGTAAAGGCAGGTTCTAGTGTTCCATTAAATTTGGATGCTGCAACTGGTGCAGACACTGCAGTTAAATTAACAGAAGGAACTGGTATAACTCTTACACAAACCAGTGCAACAGAAATAACGATAGACGCAGCAGGCGGTGGGGCAGGTAATCCTGGTGCCACTGGTGCTCAAGGTTCTAGTGGAGCTCAAGGTTCTGCAGGTGCTATAGGTGCAACTGGTGCTGGTATTATTGGAGCAAGCGGTGCTCAAG
>DIAL01000034.1:4314-10177 GCA_002414705.1 Flavobacteriaceae bacterium UBA5079 | reverse complement strand
GATAAAAATTTTAAACGTGATGAAATACATGAAAAATTCAACCTGTTAGTTGGTAAAATGAATGGCGAGCTTAAAGCTATTTTAACTACAGAGCAATATGTAAATCATTTAGAAAATTTTGGTGAAATTCAGCGTAGTATATACAGAAGATGGAATTTCAACGATTTAGAAGACTAGCCTTTAATTTAAGTTTTACTTAACAAGCTTTTTTTGCGTTTAGGCGTAATTTTACATACTTTAAATAACTATTAAACAATATAATTATCACTATGAAAAAAACACTACTAATTTTAGCAGCTTTTGTGTTAGCATTTAGCATACAAGCGCAAGTAACAACACCACAACCAAGCCCTTTAAGTAAAGTGGAGCAGAAGGTTGGATTAACAGATGTGACTATAGAATATTCTCGTCCAGGTGTTAAAGGAAGAAAAATATTTGGAGGTCTTGAAGCTTACGATAAAATGTGGCGTACAGGTGCCAATAAAAACACGATTATTACATTTAGTGATCCAGTAACCATTAATGAATACGAATTAAAAGCAGGTTCTTATGCTATTTTTGCAAAGCCAGGCGAATCTATATGGGAAGTTTATTTTTACACAGACACTAATAATTGGGGAACTCCAGAAAAATGGGATGAGAGTAAAGTAGCTGCTATAGCTAAAGTAAAAGCAGATGCCATACCTTTTGTAGTTGAAACATTTACTATTGATATAAACGATATTAAAACAGGTAGTGCCAGATTAGAAATGATGTGGGAGAATACATATATAGGTATTCCATTTACAGTTCCAACAGATGATAAAGTATTAGCATCTATTAATGATGCCTTAAATGGAACACCAAAAGCAGCAGATTATTATGCATCTGCAGTTTATTATTTAAGCGAAGGAAAAGATATCAAACAAGCTAAAGAGTGGATTGATAAAGCTATGAGCATGATGGACAGTCCTGCTTATTACCAATTAAGACATCAGTCTTTAATTTATGCAAAAGCTGGTGATACCGAAGGCGCTATTGATTTGGCTAAAAAATCTTTAGAGGGTTCTAAAGAAGCTGGTAACATGCAATATGTAAAATTTAATGAAGAGTCTTTAAAAGAATGGGGAGCTAATTAATTAGTATACCTAATAAAATTTAAAAGCGACTTGGTTTTACCGAGTCGCTTTTTTTATGTTCAATCTTCAGATTCTAATTCAAACAATTCTTCAACAGGTTTTTTAAACAGTTTGGCAAGTTTTAGAGCCAAAACTGTTGAAGGCACAAACTTGCTTTTTTCTATAGCATTAATGGATTGTCTAGAAACACTAATAGCTTCAGCTAAATCTGCTTGGGTCATGTTATGTCTTGCGCGTTCCACTTTTAGATTATTCGTCATGGTTAGTCGATTTTAATTTTAAGAAATTGAAGCGAATAATAAAGATGAAAAGCGGTGTAAACATATTAAATATCATGACATTAAAAAATAACATATCATAAACAAATATAACCGCAAAACCCAAAATAGTATAATTAACTATTATAGCCCAAACAAGTGATTCTGTTCGGAGTTGGTATATAAATTCATCTTCCACTTTTTCTTTAGTAAAACCAACTAGAAGTCCACCAATAATAATGGCTAACGCAGATAATTCATCTACAATACCATTTTCTATTATTTTAAACCAACCTTCGTCTGTTCCAGAAAAAAGGCTATCACCATTATAGATACTTAAAACATGAGTATTTAGGACATCAGGTTCAAAATCCGTAGCATATAGAATGATTCCTGAAATGATTCCAAGAATAAGAAATACCCAACCAAATACCTTGTATTTATGTGGTAATAAGAAGTTTGTTTTCATCTTTCTGATTTTTAATTGATAATTCAAATGTAAAATAAACTTTACATATTGACAAATAAACATGACAAAAAATTATAAATACCAAGTAATTATATTTATTGAAAATTTAAAATAGAAGTAGTAGAACAGAATTAAGCTGGCAATTTACTAATAGATTGAATCAGCATAGCAATACCCATTACAATTGCGCAGCCAACAAAATTTAACCACAAGAAAGGTAAATTAATATATTCGTATTGATTTAATAAAAATAAGGCAATCACTAAAAATTGAGTGATTATAGCTGCAATAAAAACAGCTTGACCTTTTACATGTTTTACAAAAAATGCTAATAAGAAAATACCAAGCACATTTCCGTAGAAAATGGATCCTATTATATTAACGAGCTGAATTAAGTTTTCCGCTAAATTGGCGACACATGCAACTAGAATAGCCATAATTCCCCATCCTAAAGTAAACCAACGTGATACTTTTACCATTTCGGTGTCGCTTCTTTCGCGAGTATTTCTTTTAAATAAATCTATAGTTGTTGTAGAAGCTAATGCATTCAATTCGCTTGACGTGCTAGACATTGCTGCACTTAAAATAACGGCTAATAGTAGACCAATTAAACCACGAGGTAAGTTGTTTAAAATGAAATTTATAAACACATAATCCTTATCATTACTTTCTACTTTAACGCCTTTTACTTCGCCAGCTTTATCAATTAAATGACGAGCACGCGCTCTAATGCTATCATTTTTGGCGTTTGCAGATGCAACACCCGCTATGGAAGCTTCGTTTTTATTGGCTATAAAATCGGCAATCAAAAGTTGTTTGGTATTGTAAATGGCGTCTTGTTCAACTTGTAGTTGTTCGTATTCTTCTGCGTATTCGGTGTTTAAAACCACCTCTGTAGCTACAGGATTAAAGTTAACAGGTGCTTTATTAAACTGATAAAACACAAAAACCATAACACCAACTAACAGAATAAAAAACTGCATAGGCACTTTAAAAAGACCATTAAACATAAGTCCTAATTGCATTTCACGAACTGATTTCCCTGATAAATAGCGCTGTACTTGACTTTGATCTGTTCCAAAATAAGATAGCATTAAAAACGTTCCGCCAATTATACCGCTCCAGAAGGTGTAACGGTTATTTAAATCGAATGAAAAATCTAAAATATCCATTTTACCACTCGCACCAGCAATATCCAAGGCATTGCTAAACGTTATGTTTTCTGGGAGTTTATTCACAATAAGTACAAAAGCAATTATCATTCCTGTAAAAATTACCACCATTTGGTGTTTTTGGGTCACATTTACCGCTTTGGTACCACCTGAAACTGTGTAAATAATAACCAGAATTCCGATAATAATATTGAGCAATAATAAGTTCCAACCCAATACAACCGATAAAATAATGGCTGGTGCAAAAATGGTAATTCCAGCAGCTAAACCACGTTGAATAAGAAACAGAATTGCTGTTAATGTTCTGGTCTTTAGGTCAAATCGATTTTCAAGAAATTCATAAGCTGTATAAACTTGTAATCTATGATACAACGGAATGAAAACCATACAAATCACAATCATAGCTATCGGCAAACCGAAATAGAATTGCACAAAACCCATTCCGTCATTAAAGGCTTGTCCTGGAGTAGATAAGAATGTGATAGCACTAGCTTGGGTTGCCATAACGGATAATCCAATAGTCCACCATTTTGAAGTGTTTCCACCTTTTAAGTAATCCTGAACATTTTTACTGCCACGTGTTTGGTAAGTTCCGTAGGCAACAATGGTAAATAAAGTAAGGGATAGTACAATCCAATCGATAGTTTGCATAGTTAAAAGGCTTGCATGATGAAATAAAACGCGATGAAATATATGGCATTAGCCACGAGTAAAACCGTGTACATTTTTTTCCATTTATATGTTTCTTGTTTCATGTTTTTATACTTTTTCAGCGTTATTTTCCTAAAGATAAGATATTTGCAAATAAACGGTATGCGCCAGAAACACCTGCAGGAAATTCCCGAAAGAAACTCAAACCTGTGTAAACGTAATAGCCTTTACCATATTTAGCTACTAACAAGCTCCCTTTTTTAGCCGATTCGCCTTTGTCATGCATAGATAAAATAGGCGTGAAGTCCTTGCTCCAGCTATCTGGGAAATACAAACCACGTTCTTGAGTCCAGTTTTCAAAATCTGTTTCTGTAATTTTATTTGGCACATTTAAAACAGGGTGATTTGGTGCTAAAAAGGTAACATCTGCAAATTCATCGGTAACACGGTCGCGCGACAATTCTAATTTGTAAGGTGCCAATTGGTCTGTTACTAAACCACGACTTGTATTATACTGAACCACCATATTACCACCATTTTTAACGAAATCGAATAAGATGGTTTGTTTGAATTTTAAAGTTTCTACTGTATTGTAAGCACGAATCCCAATCACAACCGCATCAAAACCACTTAAGTTTTCTGGCGTAATGGCATCAGGTGATAATGTTGTTACGGTATATCCAATTTGTTGTAGACTTTCTGGAACTACATCACCAGCTCCAGCAATATAAGCAATGTTTTCGCCTTTCTTTTTAATGTCTAAACGAACCACTTTGCTTCCGCTTGGCAATAAAATCGTTTGATAGGGAATATGGTCGTAATCTATTTCTATTAATTCATTGGAGTAGGAGTTTCCATTAACAAATATGATAGGTTTGATAGAGCCTTCACTTTGATTATCTGGAGGCGTCACCGAAAATAAAACTGTTTGTTCTTCACCTTTATTAATAATGTTAATATTTTGGTTTTCAGGTAAAACGCTCCAGCCATTAGGAACCGACAATCGTACCGTTCCCTCTAAATTATTATGGCCAGCTTTTACGCTAACAGGAATATCTTTCGAATTTTGCGTTTCAAAAATGATGACTTTTTCAGCAATTCTAGCTGAAGCTTCTGGAATAATTTCAAAAGGTTTATAAACTTCACCTTTAACAGGATCATTGGTTTTATAAACTACTGGTTTAGTATATGGTATAATGGTTTCGGAAATATTCACATAAAAAGTAACATTGAAATAATCTGGTGTTTCGGGTTTACCAATTAGAGATTCATCAGAAACTTTATACATGCCTAAAGTCCCTTTTTCCGTTAACCAATATGGCGTTGTTATAGGTGTTTCGTTATTACTTGGAATTTTAAAAGTCTCTTTAATGGATATGGACTCATTCTGATTTAAAGAAATTCCTTTACTCACATTTAATCCATTCGGATTTGTAAAGGATACTAAAGTCATTTCTGAATCACTTCTATTAATAGCTTCTATATTTAAATTGATGGTTTCACCTGAAGTCGCTTGATTGGTTTCAGCAACAACTTCTAGATATAAGCCAGAACAAGCCGCAATAATGTCTTTTATTTCTATGGTTTTAATGGTTTTCCAATGTAAGTTTTCTACATTCAGAATAAGGGAATACGCTTGCACTAATTTGGGAAGTGAAGCAGATGGGTTTTTAAAATCATAATTAGCTTCCACATCTTTTAAAATCATTCCAATTTCGGCACCACCTTTTACGCGATTCCAACTGGTGTCAATACCTTCAAATAAATTAGTTTGATTAGAAGGCATAGTTCCTTTAATCAATTCAATATATTCCATTTCGCTACCACGAGTTCCGGTATTTCCGAATCCTTGCGATTTATGTTGGCTTCTACTTAAAGCAGCAATTTCGGGATTGCTTAATCCGCTTGAAGGAAAATAAATTCCCGTATCTAAACCAATTAAATTGCTTTTGTCTGCTTTGTTAAATTTTTCTTGACTTCCGTAAAACCACCATGATGTATTGAAAAATATCCTTTGTGCTTGCCAAGTTTCTGTTGTTTTTAGTTGATTTGGATATACCGAAGTATCGTTAGCTAAACTAAAAGCCTCCAAACTTAGCATAGCTGAACTGGTATGATGACCATGCGTGCTGCCTGGACTTCTATGATCAAAACGATTGATAATAATATCGGGTTGAAATTGACGGATAGCCAAAA
>DIAL01000034.1:629-4194 GCA_002414705.1 Flavobacteriaceae bacterium UBA5079 | reverse complement strand
AATTGACGGATAGCCAAAACGACATCACCAAGTACAGCTTCTTTATTCCATATAGCCAAAGTTTCATCTGGATGTTTGGAGTAGCCAAAATCGTTTGCACGTGTAAAAAGCTGTTCACCACCATCAATAGCTCTAGCTGTAAGTAGTTCTTGAGTTCTAATAACGCCTAAAAGTTCACGAATTTCTGGACCAATAAGATTTTGACCACCATCACCACGTGTTAATGATAAATAGGCGGTTCTGGCTTTAACTTCATTTGCCATATAGGAAATGAGGCGTGTGTTCTCATCATCAGGATGTGCTGCTACGTATAAAACAGATCCTAAAAAATTGAGTTTTTTAATGGACTCGTAAATCTCGGAACTATTCGGTTTTTTGGGTTGTTTTGCGTAGGTTAGCGTTGTACTTATTAAAATAAAAAATAGGGATCTTAAAATTTTGGTCATAATGGCTTTTTGCTAAAAGACCAAATATAATAAAGTCAGTAGCTATGATGGTTTGATTTAATGGTTTTTTAACGAAATTGGTTTACAACCACTTCTTGCGTTTAAAATAATACAGCATCCCAATAAAAATAAGGATCATAATTCCCCAAAGAATGTGGTAACTGTATTTATAATGGAGTTCTGGAATATGGTCGAAATTCATACCATAAATACCAGCTATAAATGTTAAAGGGATAAAAATGGTAGCAATAATGGTAAGTACTTTCATGACCTCGTTCATTTTATTGCTAATGGTTGTCATGTACATATCCATTAAACTCCAAATCATTTCTCGGAAAATATCAATACTATCGGATAGTTGAATGATATGATCGTAGACATCATTATAGAACTGAAGGTTTTTTTTAAGGATAAGTTCACTATCACTTTTTTGAATGCGACTAATTATTTCACGTAATGGAAAAATGGCGCGACGAACTTTTAAAAGTTCTTTTTTCAGACTTAAAACTTGTTGACTTAAATCTTCTTTTAAATTCCCACTAAACAGTAAATCTTCCAAATCCTCCACCTTATTTCCCATAGTTTCGCTAACTATATAATAATGATCTACAACAGCATCTACTAGCGCATACAGTAGGTAGTCTGAACCGAGAGTTCGAATACGACCTTTTCCAGAGCGCAAACGTTCACGAACCGTATCAAAAACATCGCCTTCAGATTCTTGAAAGGTAAGTACATAGTTTTCTCCTAACACAAAACTCACTTGTTCAATAGTAATGTTTTCATCTACATCATAATAGAGCATTTTTAAGGACACGAAAATATAATCTTCGTACTCGTCAATTTTCGGACGTTGGGATGTATTTACAATATCTTCTAAAACAAGTGGATGTAAATTATAATGAGCACCTATTTTTTCAATTTCATCAATGTGGTTAAGGCCATTAATATTAATCCATGTTATGGAGTCTGTAGATTTGAAATTAAAAACCTCATTAATATCTTGAAGTTCCAGCTCATTTATAAATTCGGTATTATAATCAAACGATTCTATAAACAGTTTTTGTGTGTTTTTTTCGCCAGTATAAACTAATGCACCTGGCGATTTGCCTACGTGTTTCTTGTATTTTGATGTTCTTTTCTTGCCCATAATGCTGAAATTTACAACAATTATTTGAAAAACTTATAAGGCGTCTGTGCCATCGTCCTGTGGTAAATCGATAGCATCTTTTTTTAATAGGGTTACTGGTTTTTGAAGAATTAAGTTATTCGGATAGGTAACTAGGTCGCCATTATCCAAACGTAAATGCAACTGAAACGCAGCAATATCCTCAATAATAGCTTCAATAGGAAAATCCTTGTCGTGAATTAGAATTTTATCACCAACCTTATAAGGGAAATTAAAAAACATAATAATTCCTGAAGTAATATTACTTAAAATGGACCAAATAGCAAATAAAGCAATTCCAATAACAGCAAATACAGACGAAAATATAAGTGCTAATTCTTTAAGTTGCGCTCCAAAAATCATGGTTTCAACTAATATCCAAATTAGAACCAATGTAACCGTTGCATAACGGGTAATTAAGTGGGTTCTGGCATCATTTATTCCGGCTTTATGACCTATTTTTTTTATAAGGGTTTTAGCAATAATTCGGATAATTATTAAAAGGATAAGCAAAATGATACTTGCTAAAATTTCAGATTTATAGTTTTCAAAAAACTGCATAATTGTCTATCAAATTTGTTATACAAATATAAGGGAGAAACAAAACAAAAGGCGTGGTTTTGTATTATATTTAAGAAGAAATAAATTGCTGAAGCGTTTGGTATACTAAATGTGTTGGCAGCCCTACAACGTTAAAATAGGAACCTTCAATTTTGGTGATTCCTATTTGTCCAATCCATTCTTGAATGCCATAGGCACCTGCTTTATCATAGGGTTTACACGTTTCTATATAGTAATTAATTTCGGCATCAGTTAATGCTTTAAAGGTTACTTTGGTTACAGCATTAACCGTTTTTTGCTTTTCAGTTGTTGTAAAACAAACCGAAGTTATCACCTCATGAGTCGTGTTACTCATGGATTTAATCATATTGAAAGCATCAGCTGCATTTTTAGGTTTTCCTAATGCTTTTTTGTTGTGCCAAACAATGGTATCACTTGTTATAAGAATATCATTGGGTTTCAAATTGTCTTTAAATGGTAAAGACTTTAGTTGTGCTAAATAATCACTGATTTCAAAATGTGTTAAACGTTCAGAGAATTCCTCTTTAATAGGCTTTAAAAGGACTTCAAAGTTTAGACCTAATTCCTTAAAAAATTGTTGTCTTCTTGGCGAACCAGAAGCTAGAATGAGTCGGAAATTTTTTAGTTGTTCATTAAGCATTAGCCAAGTAATTTGTATTTATAGATTAGTAGTGAGAGCATACCAAAAAGCATAATTAACTTCAATAAATTGCTAATAAGATGATAATCTGTTTTTAATTTCGCCTGAAATAAACGTATTATAACATAAATTAAAGGTGCAATAATAAATATTAAAAAATAGCCAACAATCCAGAGATTATGATACAAGTAGGTGGTTATGTAATATATTAGAGCAAATAAAGGAATTAAAGCAAGAACCAAGGTGACTTGGGTAGCGCGTGCTCTCCCAATAGCAATAGGCAAGGTGTTCATGCCTGCTTTATAATCGCCATCAATATCTTCAATATCTTTTACCATTTCTCTTATAAAATTAATGCAGAAAGCAAAAAGCGCATAATCTAATATAATTTTAAAGAACGTAAGTTGGGTTTCTTGGTTTTGAGCTGTAATGGCTGGTAATAGTTCAAATAAACCAACCATTATAATACTTAATGCAACCAATGCAGAAACAACTATATTTCCTACTAGAATAAGTTGTTTTAAATAAGAAGCATAAATATAAAGTAGTCCAGAAACCACTACAAAAAGAGCAAAAAAGCCAGAACGTCCAACTAAATGTGATAAGTAAAATCCTATGAGTACGCCAACGATATTAAAACCAATAAAAAGACTGTAAGATGTTTTTTCAGAAATGGATTTGCCTACAATTAGTTTATTAGGTTTGTTAATAGCGTCTGTTTCTTGGTCA
>DIAL01000034.1:0-546 GCA_002414705.1 Flavobacteriaceae bacterium UBA5079 | reverse complement strand
CTTGGTCAAAAATGTCATTAATAATATTGCCTCCAGCTGCTAAACAAATTGTAGAAATTATTAGAAGTGAAAAACCAAATCCGTTTAAGGTTATGGTTACTCCAAAAGGTTCTAATAAAGCATACTTAATGAGCAATTGCAACAAGGCAATCATGAGTAGGTTTTTCCAACGAATTAATGATAATATGCTTTGCATAAAGGTTAAAGAGTAGGTGGTTAGTTTTTAAAGGAGTATTTATAATATTGAATTAATCATATTTAGCATTAAAATTACCTTGCCATTTGTCTTGTACTTTTAATACCTGTTCAATGACATCTCTGGCTGCACCTTGACCACCATTTTTATGTGAAATATATTTAGAAATAGCTTTAATTTCAGGAACTGCATCTTGAGGACAACATGGTAAACCTACTAGTTTCATGACGGGATAATCGGGAATATCATCACCCATATACAATACATTTTCTAATTGAATATTATTTTGAGCTAGATATAAATTTAGCTGTTCAATTTTATCATGAGCGCCTAAAAAAATATCTGTAATA
>DIAL01000172.1:8933-10401 GCA_002414705.1 Flavobacteriaceae bacterium UBA5079 | reverse complement strand
CTAAAAAGTTTCTAAAAAATCATGTTATCAAAATTTTAACAAAACCGACTTCAAATTTTGTATATAAGTATATTTCAGAGTCAACAAGTAATCAGCTAAAAAGTAAAATTATGATTAGTTTAAATTCTAGACGCATATTAGAATAAATAGATTAATAATGACGAATAAACCATAAACTAAAGAATGGGAAAGGTTGATTATTTCTTGTTTTTTTAATGATAGTTTGGTGTTTTATTTAGGAGCATTTAATCATATAGAAGATAATGTTAAAAAAACGTTAAGTATTATGAAAGAGTTTGTTGTTGGTAATACTTTTGAACCACTTTCAATGTATTATCTTGCTGTAATTTACAAAGCAAATGGTTTGTATGAAGAAGCAAATAAACTTAAACCAGAATTGGAATCTAGTTCTTATGAATTAGGACCTATAGTAACCCAAAAAATTTTAAAGATATAACTAAAAAGTACTAAAACGATGCCAACCCAAAACATACTTATATTCTTATTTTCTTTTTTTGTCATGTCACAAATTGGGTATGCACAATCCATAAAGGGAGTTGTTAATAATGAAGAAGGTCAACCGCTTGAAAATGTCTATATCTACAATGTAAACACGTTAAGTCATGCACATACCTTATCCAACGGGTTTTTCACCATTGAAAACACTAGTAATGGTGATTCCTTAACAATCGGTTTATTAGGTTACCAGAAGAAAACTGTAATTGTGAATCAAGATCATTTTAATACGGGATTAGATGTTATGTTACAAAGCAAAACTATTCTATTAAATGAATTGGTTATTACAGAACAAGTAAATGCCATGAATAGTATTTCTAAAGTAGATTTGGAAACTAGTCCAGTAAACTCATCTCAAGAAATATTACGAAAAGTACCTGGACTAATTATTGGCCAACATGCTGGAGGTGGAAAAGCAGAACAAATATTTTTGCGTGGTTTTGATATAGATCATGGTACAGATATTAGTCTTTCTGTAGATGGTATGCCAGTAAATATGGTTTCTCATGCGCATGGTCAAGGCTATAGCGATTTGCATTTTGTTATTCCAGAAACCATTAATAATATCAACTTTGGAAAAGGGCCATATTATGCTAATAAAGGTGATTTTGCTACTGCAGGTTATGTGGATTTCCAAACGACTGATAAAATTAACTCCAGTGAAATTAGTTTAAGTGTTGGACAGTTTAACTCCTTGAGAACTCTAGGAATGTTTGATTTGTTAAGAAATAATAAACGTTCAAATGCATATGTGGCTTTAGAGTATATTGAATTTGATGGTCCTTTTAAATCGCCTCAAAATTTTAATAGAATTAATCTATTTGGAAAATTTAGTACCTATCTAAAAGGCAATGATAAATTATCTCTTACCGTTTCCCACTTTACAAGTCGTTGGGATGCCTCTGGGCAAATTCCTCAACGCGCAGTAGATAGTGGTTTAATTTCGCGTTTT
>DIAL01000172.1:5062-8756 GCA_002414705.1 Flavobacteriaceae bacterium UBA5079 | reverse complement strand
CTATAGATGATACCGAAGGTGGGAATACCTCAAGAAGTAATGTAAACGTGGCTTACGAAGCTATTTTAAAAGGTGATTTGCAGTTTAAAGCCAATGTGTTTTATACTAAATATGGTTTTGAATTATATTCTAATTTCACCTTCTTTTTAGACGACCCTATTAATGGTGACCAAATTAGGCAGTTTGAAAGTCGGGATATTTTTGGATTTAATACAGCCTTTATTAAAGACACAAAACTAGGTAACATAGACACAAAAATCACTTCAGGTTTAGGTTTTCGTAATGATATAGTTAATGATGTAGAATTATCTCATACATTAAACAGAAATGAAATTCTAAACTATTTAGCATTAGGTGATGTAAATGAAACCAATATGTTTGGTTATGTTAATGCGGAATTTAAGCTAAATAAATTTATTATTGCTCCAGCTTTACGTTTGGATTACTTCAAGTTTATGTACAATGATGCTTTGGTAACAGAATATGAAACACTATCTGAAACGAAAACAACATTTAGTCCGAAATTAAATTTCTTCTATAATCAGAATAAAAATTTACAATTCTTTTTAAAATCCGGTATAGGTTTTCACTCCAATGACACACGTGTAGTTGTAGCACAAAGTGGTGAAGATATTCTTCCAAAAGCCTATGGGACCGATTTAGGAGCTATTTGGAAACCATTTCCAAAAATGGTAGTTAACACGGCTTTATGGTATTTATTTTTAGAACAAGAATTTGTGTATGTTGGCGATGCTGGTATAGTAGAACCAAGTGGTCAATCTGAACGTTACGGACTAGATTTAGGTTTCAGATACCAATTTACTGATTGGTTGTATTTTGATACAGATGCTACATTTACGCATGCCAGAAGTGTAGAAGAACCAAAAGGTTCCGATTATATTCCATTAGCGCCAGATTTTACATTAACAGGCGGATTAGCTATAAATGATTTGAATGGTTTTTCGGCAGGAATTCGCTACCGTTATATTGATGACAGACCGGCAAATGAGGATAACTCTATTGTTGCTGAAGGGTATTTTGTTACCGATTTAAATATGAATTATGCGTTAAATGATAATATTAGCTTTGGTGTAGCTATTGAAAATTTATTTGATACCGAATGGAATGAAACACAATTTGCAACTGAATCTAGATTGCAAAATGAAATTAATCCGGTTGAAGAAATTCACTTTACTCCAGGCACACCATTTTTTATTAAAGGGATTGTAAGTTATAAGTTTTAAGCTGTTTTTGAAGGTGATTATATTATACTCATAAATTAGCGTATATTAATAAACCTTCTTACTAGTACACTAGCGTTTGTTTTTTACAAACGCTTTTTTTGTATTTATATAAGCTTATAAATAAACCCGCTCAATCCAAATTAAACTCCTGTAAAACAGGTAATGCTTCATTATTGAAATTAAATAATGCTTGATTTTCCCATGGCGATCCTTCTGTAGATTCTGTCCCGTTCCAAGCCACGAGTTCTGCTCCCCAATAACAGAACCCAATTCCTTTATTTACATTTAAAGATAGGTTTTTAATTTGTCTGATAAATTGTTTCTGTCCGTCTGGTGTTGCAGTAAACTGTGGTAGAATGAGCTGATTTTCCAGTCCAACTATATTGTTAGTGAAATCATTATAACCCAATGTAAACGGATAAGCTGTTTCCGCTATTACAATGTGTTTATTATAAGTTGTGCTTAAAGTGTTCATGGTGTTACTTAAATTAGATAAAGATTTCCCATGCCAAATAGGGTAGTAGGATAGTCCAATAATATCATAATCTAAATTAGAAACTTGATTAAAAAACCAATCGGAATTTTCAATACCAGCAAAATGAAGCATAATTTGCGTTCTGCTTGAATGTGTTCTAACAGCATTAATAGCTGAAGTCATTAGCGTTTTAAACTGATTTATGTTAGTTGATATATTGCCATTAGGATGGAGTATTCCCGAATTAATTTCATTGCCAATCTGGATATAATCAGGATTTAATTCGGTAACAACGAGTTCTGTATAATTATAAACAGTTGTATTTAATTCTGCAAACGTTAAACTTTGCCAAGCAGTTGGTGTGGTTTGATTTCCGGGATCTGCCCAAGTATCAGAATAATGAACGGTTATCCATGTCTTAAAGCCTTTTGTTTTTAGCGTTTCTGAAAATAGTTTGACTTCACCTAATGTTGAATGGCTAGTAGCTGGATTTACCCAAAGACGCAAACGAATAGTATTTACTCCGTTTTCTTTAAGAATATCTAGAAAATTGGTAACATTTCCATCAAAATCATAAAAAACAGGATTGGTTTCAGCTATTTCAGGAAAACTAGAAATATCAACTGCTGAAATAAAATTAGATTCTAAAGGTTCAATATTACTAATGGTTTCATCATCCTTACCACAGGAAAAAAGTAAGATTATTATAACTAATGAGAAAAATTTATACATACTTAATTACTGGGTTTCCAATTCTGTAAACGCTCCAAATATAAATAGGATTCTACAAATTTCCGATGTTCAGGATTTGTCATTTTTTCTAATAAATTTAATGCCGAAATGTAGCTTGCTAAATTTCCGTTAGACGAACTAAATTTGCCATCTTCAACAAAGGTAACAGTTGCATCATCTTGAACTAATAAATTTGGAAAGTCTTTTTGTAATTGTTCTCCACCACCAATCCAAGTCACAATTTTGTGACCATCAGCAATACCAGATTTACCAATTAATTGTGCTCCGGCACAATTACTAACAGTATAAGTGGTTTCTTGGTTTTTAGCTTTTATAAAGTCAATTATTTTTTCATTGTTTACTTGCGCATACATATTATAAGCGCTCGGAACGAAAAGGGCGTCTAATTTTGGGCAGTTTTCAAAATTGTAATCTGGTACAAAATGCATACCTTCTTCCGTTGAAATGGCTTGACTGGTTTCAGCAATAGTAATAACATTAAATAGTTGTTCTCCAGATTCACTGGCTTTAGCAAAAACATCCGATGTAGCAATAACTTCACTTTGCAAAACGCCAGAATACATAAGTAAACCAATAGTCGGTAAATTTTTTTTAAATGGCTTTAAGTGTTTGGTTAATGTATCTGAAGCTGTTCCAGTGATTTCTGTAGTATCAGGTTTCTCAATATTTTCTTTAGTTGTGTTATTACAATTACATGCAATTAGTGCTATTAGAGAGCTAGTTAAAATGTTTTTTAGTGTCATAACGTATCGTGTTTTATGATTTGTTTTTTTATTATACTAAACCAAATAAATTATAGATAATAAGTATTGAGTTTTTATAAAAAAAATAAGAAGGTATCTAAATAGTATAAAAAAAGCTGCACAAGGCAGCCTTTTAATAGTTTTTTAGGATTACTTACTCAATGACACCAGCACAACTAACACGTGCTCCAGCATCTCCAGTTGGTTGCGTTATAAAATCGTCCTGACCTTTATGTACAATTACGGCTTTTCCAATAATATCTTTAATTGGATCATTACAGCCAATGCACCATTGGTCTGTACTGAATGTAATAGTGGCATTTCCTTTTTCGTCGGCTTCTAGATTGCCAATATCTCCTTTATGATATCCTGCTTCATCACCCCATTTTCCGTGTGGTTCAGCTGTTGGATTCCAATGTCCACCTGAAGATTTTCCGTCATCTGATGAGCAATCGGCTGTTTCGTGTAAATGAATAGCG
>DIAL01000172.1:0-4939 GCA_002414705.1 Flavobacteriaceae bacterium UBA5079 | reverse complement strand
TAATTATTGCAGTCATACTAACAATTCCGTTTTCTTCAGTAAAAACAACATTTCCAGTAACATTACTGCCGCTTTTTGAGTTTAATTCAGTTGTTATTTTTTTTATGCTAATAACTTCGTCTTCCATAGGAGTTTCTTCAGTAACCATTTCGGTTTCTGTTGTTTCCATTTCAGTGTTTTCTTTTTTATCATTTTTACAACTTGTAGCAAAAGCTAAAGTGGCTACAAGCACTAAAAGGCTTAATTTTTTCATCTGATTTGTTTATTTTTTGTTTATCCGAAAGTTACATATTATTTCACATTAAATGAAATATACAGACTTTATTGTATGACAATTATCATATTTTGTTTTCTGAAAAGATTTTAGTTTTGCCTAATAATTAGTTAGGTATGACAAAATTATTAGTAAATAAATATAATGTAGCTGGTCCTAGGTACACCAGCTATCCAACTGTTCCGTATTGGGATGAATCTTCATTTTCTATTAAAAAATGGGAATCAAGCTTGCAACAATCTTTTAAGGAAAGCAACGATAGTGAAGGTATTAGCTTGTACATTCATTTACCGTTTTGCGAGAGTTTATGCACTTTTTGTGGTTGTAATAAACGCATTACAACGCGTCATGAAGTTGAGTCGCCTTACATTAACTACGTATTGAAAGAATGGCAATTATATGTGGAATTATTGGGACGTATACCTCAAATTAAGGAATTACATTTGGGTGGTGGAACACCTACATTTTTTTCGCCTAAAAATTTAGAACACTTAATAAATGGTATTTTTTCTATAGCAGAAAAAGCCGATGATTATGAGTTTAGCTTTGAAGGTCATCCAAATAATACTACTAAAGCGCATTTACAAACATTATATAATTTAGGATTTCGTAGAGTTAGTTTTGGCGTACAAGATTATAATGAAACCGTACAAAAAGCTATTCATAGAATTCAACCATTTGAAAACGTAAAACGGGTAACTGAAGAAGCTCGTGAAATTGGTTATACATCAATTGGTCATGATATTATTTTTGGATTACCATTTCAAACAGAAGAACACGTCGCTGAAACCATTAGCAAAACCAAAGCCTTAATGCCAGACCGAATAGCCTTTTATAGTTATGCGCATGTGCCATGGATTAAAGGCAATGGTCAGCGTGGTTTTAAGGACAGCGATTTACCTTCAGCAGAAAGTAAGCGCAGACAATATGAATTAGGTAAGGAGCAACTAGATGCATGTGGTTTTGTAGAAATTGGCATGGATCATTTCGCCTTAAAATCTGATAGTTTATATCAGGCTACTGAAACTAAAAACCTACATAGAAATTTTATGGGTTATACAGCTAGTAAAACCCAAATAATGATTGGTTTAGGCGTTTCGGCAATTAGCGATAGCTGGTATGGCTTTGCCCAAAACGAAAAGAAAATTGAAGATTATTATAAGCGTTTAGATGCAGATACGATTCCTGTTTTTAGAGGTCACATACTTAATACGGAAGATTTAATTATACGTCGTCATATTTTAAACCTCATGTGTCATTTTGAAACTAGTTGGACATTAGAATCTAACTATTTTATTGAGTTGCCTGATGTTTTAATTCAACTTAAAGAGTTAGAAAAAGATGGCTTAATATCTATAAATACAAATTCAATTACTGTTACAGAAAACGGGAAGCCTTATGTTAGGAATGTTTGCATGGCTTTCGATTTGTTGCTACAGCGAAAAAAGCCAGAGGCACAGCTGTTTTCTATGACCATTTAAAAAAATAAGAACATAAACTAATAAATAAATAAATAAATAATCAAGAAACGTTTGCACATCCTGTTTTCGTTTTTATAAAAACTACCACATCATGAAAAAAATAATTGTACCAATAGATTTCTCTGAATATTCTGAATATGCATTGGAAACGGCTGCTATTTTAGCCAAAAAAAATAATTCTGAAATTTTAGCTTTACATATGCTTGAATTGTCTGAAGCTATTTTAACAAAGGATTCAAGCGATCAAATGGAATCATTGTTTTTTATGAAGTTAGCCGAAAAACGCTTTACTGAATTTTTAGACAAGCCGTATTTAGAAGGTATTCAGGTAACACCTATTGTTAAACATTTTAAAGTTTTTACAGAGGTTAATGAGGTAGCTAAAGAAAACCAAGCGGATTTAGTTATTATGGGATCTCAAGGTAGTAGCGGAATTAAAGAGTTTTTTGTGGGCTCTAATACAGAAAAGGTGGTGCGGTATTCTGAAATCCCAGTTTTAGTTATAAAACATAATCCTATTTTAACGGAATTTGATACGGTTGTGTTTGCATCCGATTTTTCTGATGATGCAGTTTCAGCTTATCTAAAAGCAAAAACTATGTGTGATACCTTAAAAGCCAACATGCATTTAGTATATGTTAATCTACCAGGCGAAAACTTTAAAAGTACCGCGGAAATGGAAGGGAAGATTGTTACTTTCCTTAAAAAAGCAGAAGGTGATTTAGACAGTCTTTCTAAAGTAACCTATGTAAGTGATTATACTGTAGAACAAGGTATTTCAAACTTTGCTAATTTAATAGGAGCAGATTTGGTTGCTATAGCTACCCATGGAAGAAAAGGTATTGCTCATTTCTTTGAAGGAAGTATTTCTGAAGACGTTGCAAACCATTCAACATTACCAGTTATGACATTTAAAATTTAAATTTTTCATTAGAGTTTTTCATAGTAATTTTTGTTAGTAGTAAAAGAGTCAAGCTTTGTGTTTGGCTCTTTTTTTTTGTATTTTATATGTATAACAAGTAAATAAAAATTAAATAAGATAAAAATATACGAAATATGATTTTTGTCATATTTTAAAAGTCATGTTATAATTATTTTTGACCCATAAATTAAATACACTATGAGAACATCACTAAAACTAATGACATTATTATTCGCTATTGCACTAATAAGCTGTGGCGGAAAAGAAGAGAAAAAAAAGGAATCTTTCTCTTATGAAAAGAAAACACCAAAAACAGAAACATCAACAAAAAAAGAAGAAGTAGTAACAGCCTCTAAAAGAGTGGATATGTCCACTAAAGGTGTTGGGCCAATTACGTCTATTACACTAGACGCTGCAATAGATCAAGGTATGGCAGATCATGGAGCAGAAGTTTATAAGAAAATGTGTACTGCTTGCCATAGAGCCGATAAAAAATTTATTGGACCAGCGCCAACAGGTATTTTGGAGCGTAGAACACCAGAATGGATTATGAATATGATTTTAAATCCAGAGCAAATGGTAAAAGAAGATGCCTTAGCAAAAGAATTGTTAATCGAGTTTAACGGATCTCCAATGGCTAATCAAAACCTTACTGAAGAAGAAGCTAGAGCTGTTTTAGAATATTTCAGAACCTTAAAATAAACCCATTATGAAACTAATTAAAAAACTAGTATTTGCCGTATTATGCTTATCTCTTTTTATAGGCTGCAAGAACGAAAATTCAGAACCATCACAATCAGCGGCTGAAAGTCAAAATACAGAATCCACTGAAAGAACGGGTCAAGCCTTTATTGCAGATGATGGTAGTAAACCAACTGTATTGAGTATTGCCATTGGATCACCAGATCATACAACTTTAGTAGCGGCAGTTCAAGCAGCTCAATTAGAAAATGCACTTGTAAACGCAGGGCCTTTAATGGTTTTTGCACCAACAAACGACGCATTTGCTGCTTTGCCAGCGGGAACAGTAGAGGATTTATTGAAACCAGAAAACAAAGATGCATTAGCAAATATTTTAAAGTATCACGTAACACCTGGTAATTATTCTAAAGAATTTTTAACCAAGTTTAAAAAACTAGGACAAGCAAACAATCAGTATGTAACTGTTGAGGTTATAGATGGCGAACCTATGATTGGTGGTGCTAAAATATTAGCAAGTATTCCAGCAGGTAACGGTATTGTTCATGTTATTGACAAAGTATTATTACCACCAACTGAATAATTTGAAAACACTTAAAACTAAATAAATAATGAAAAACACATTTAAAATATCAATAGGATTGATGGTTGCGGCACTTGCCTTTACAAGTTGCAATAATTCAACGCAAACATCCAATAAAGGTGCATTAGGTTCTAGTGCAGCAGAAAAAGTATATGTAGCTCCAGGTGAGCATGATTCGCATTACGCATTCATGTCTGGTGGTTATAGCGGGAATTTAACGGTTTATGGGTTACCTTCAGGACGTATGTTCAAGGAAATTCCAGTTTTTTCTCAATTCCCAACCAATGGTTATGGCTATTCTGAAGAAACAAAACCGATGTTAGAAACATCTTTTGGTTTTGTGCCATGGGATGATTCGCATCACCCAGATATTTCGCAAACAAACGGTGAATTAGATGGTCGTTGGATTTTTATTAATGGAAATAACACACCTCGTATTGCCAGAATTAGTTTAAAAACATTTGAAACAGAAGAAATTATTGAAGTTCCAAATAGTGCTGGTAACCACAGTTCATCTTTTATTACTGAAAACACAGAGTATGTTGTAGCAGGAACACGTTTTTCTGTTCCAGTTCCACAGCGCGATATGTCTATTAGTGAATATAAAGGAAACTTTAAAGGTGCCTTATCGTTTATTAGTGTAGAACCTGAAACAGGACATATGGATATTAAATTCCAAGTCTTAATGCCAGGTTTTAATTACGATTTATCGCATCCTGGACGCGGAAAATCTCATGGATGGTTCTTCTTTACAACCTATAATACAGAGGAAGCAAACAGTTTGTTAGAAGTTAACGCATCGCAAAACGATAAAGATTTTATTGCAGCTATTAACTGGAAAAAGATTGAAGAATATGTAAATAATGGTGGTGGAACTATGATGCCAGCAAACTATGCTCATAATATTCATAGTGATGAAACACACACAGCTACGTCTACTATGATGAAAGAAGTACGTGTGGTTAACCCAATAGATGTTC
>DIAL01000049.1:5542-5745 GCA_002414705.1 Flavobacteriaceae bacterium UBA5079 | reverse complement strand
AAATGTTGGCATTTGGCGCTAGAGGAAAATGGTTTGGATACCCAATGGATCCAACTTCTTCATATGAATAGGGAGGAGACCCAGGAATTTTTGAGGAATCCTACCGAAAAGTTGGACTTAATCGTGCCCAGAGGCGGGGAGCGGTTGATCGCTTTTGTTAAAGAGCACGCCAAATGTGCAGTATTGGTCAGCGGAAGGGGAAA
>DIAL01000049.1:0-5264 GCA_002414705.1 Flavobacteriaceae bacterium UBA5079 | reverse complement strand
ACAAAATAGGACAAATTCTAACCAATGAAACCCAAATACCGAATGAAGATACTTGGTATGAAGAATTTTTAGCTATGAAATTATTAGTCGCCGAAGTTAATGGATTAGAAGAAGTAATTACTAAAATTAACACCTATTCTGGAGGACATTCATCCACTATTATGACAGAAAACAAAAATGAAGCAGCAACCTTTATGCAAGAAATTGATAGTGCTGCCGTTTACCACAATGCCTCTACCCGATTTACGGATGGTGGACAAATGGGTGTAGGAGCCGAGTTAGCCATTAGTACAGATAAATTACACCACAGAGGCCCTTTGGGTTTAAAACAGTTGGTAACCAATAAATATTATGTATTTGGCGATGGCCATGTAAGAGTGGATATACTAATTTAGCTTCCTGTTAGGGTTAAGAATTAAAACTTATTTTTAACTTATGAAAGGGAAAAGAAATATTATTGACACTAAAATTACCATGACTTAAAATTCACAATAAGTTATATGAATTGACTAACTGTTAATCTGCTAAAATTCAATAGTTTAGCAAAAACCAAAACATAGATTTTAAAAAATCTATGTAAATCATTCACTATAGCCACCAACCAAGATGAAATCAATTTTACTATACAACATAAAAAATTTAAGTTTTGCATTTGTTTTGTTCTTTTGTTCAGTTCAAATAAATGCTCAAGAACCCTGTGGCATGCCAGATATTACACCTGCTGAAGCTAGAGCCCTTCTTGATGATCTTGAAATTCAAAGACGTGCAGACATATCTCCATCTGGTTTAATTACTGTGCCTTTTCAACCACATGTTGTTAGAACAGATGCTGGAACTGGAGGTCCAAATGCGACAACAGTCATGAATAACATTATTGCGGCACGAACAAAGTATTTACCTTATGGTATTACACTTGATATATTACCAATTAATTATATAAATAATACGGACCTCATGGTTTTAGGAACCAATGGAGTAGCTGGATCTGGTTATACTGAAGGTGATAATATACTGCAATTAAACAATGTTCCAAATGTAGTAAATGCCTATTTTGTTGACACAGCCTACGGTTCTAGTGGAGGAGCCATTGGAGGTTATGCTAGGTTTCCATGGCTTTTACCAAATGATTATTTTGTTGTCGTTAATAATAGTACTGCTGAAAATGGCGCAACTGTTGCTCATGAAATGGGGCATTATTTCGGCTTATTACATACGTTTGAAACAGCTTATGCTCCAGAATTAGTAAATGGTTCTAATTGTGGTACAGCAGGAGATTTATTATGTGATACACCAGCCGATGGCTATAATACTTTCGGTGATGTTAGTGGAGCATCTTGTGCCTATACTTCTGGTACAGATTCTAATGGAGATGCATATGTTGCGGACGAGACACAGATAATGTCATATAATCAACCTTTTTCTTGTGTGTCAAATTTTTCGCCAGATGCAGAAGCTAGAATACGCTTTTATATGGGCAAAGAAGATCCAACAAATACAAGAGCTTATTTATTTAAACCAACTATGATATGTGATACCTATAGTGTTGTATTAGGCGTAGGTGGTAATGCAACTATTACTGGAGCTAATATTGATGGCGGTACGACTGATCCTAATGGAGATGCGGTTACATTAACTACAAGTCCATCATTTTTTACGTGTTCAGATGTTGGTGACCAAACGGTTACTCTAACAGCAACTGACCCTAATGGATTCAAAAATTCTTGTACAACTACAGTAACAGTTTCTGATAACGTAGCACTTTCCGCTATATGTAGTAGCCCAATAATTTCTTTAAATAGTTCCGGATTAGCAACCATTACTCCTACAAATATAGATGGTGGCTCTGTAGTAGGAAACTGTGGTCTTGATACGGAATACATGACCAATGGTTTTGCGGATGTTTCATTAAGTTTATCTAACACAGCACAAGTTGTTGGGCCAGGATATATGTTTGATGTTAAAGCTTTAAATGCAATCACAATCAATTCTTTTAGTATTCGTCCCTACAATACCGCAAATGTTGGTGGAACAGCAACTTATGCCGTGTATTACAAATTGGGTTCATGGGCAGGATCTCAATTTAATGCTGCGGCATGGACTTTGTTGGCAAGCCCAACGTTAGCTGTTAGTGATTTTACTGTTACACCATTAAATTTGTCATTAGGCATAGCCGTTACGGCAGGAGATACGGTTTCATTTTATATCACTACAACGGATACATCAGGTATACTTGTCGAAGAAGCTACAGCTACAGGAAGTTTATGGATTAGTGATACGAACCTAGAGGTATATGAAGGCCCTTATAGTGGGTATCCTTTTGCTGGAACAGCAGCCAATCCATATATGTTTAATGGTAATATTGATTATAATGCTGCCGTTCCGTTTGATGGAAATTTTGACTGTTCTGATATTGGACTACATACAATTACCTTAAATAGAAAAGACAATGCAGGTAATATAGAAACGTGTGATGCAACGGTTACTATTCAAGATAATGAAGCCCCTTTTGTTTCTTGCTTAACAGATTTCTCGGTTGATAGCACAGGAAACTTTACGCTTCCTGATTATTATGGAACAGGAGCTGTAACAGCTTCAGATAATTGTAGTATTGCTTTTGTTAACCAGTTGCCACCACCAGGAGCAAGTTTAGCTGATGGAGTTCATTTAATTAACTATACAGCTTATGACGATAGTGGTTGGATTGGGACTTGTTCGTTTAATTTAACTGTCAATGACAATACGTTAAGGGTTGATACTTTTGAATTAGATTTAAATGCTATTTTATTAACGCCTAATCCTACAACAGGCATCATTACATTGACTAATGATAGTAAAGCAAAATTAAAATTTGCCCAATTAATAGATATAAAAGGTCGTGTGTTAAAAACTATTAATTTAGAACAGATGCAATCCAATAAAGTTATGAACTTATCTCAATATGCAAGTGGTATCTATATAATGCGAATTACTTCGAAAAAAGGAACTATTTCCAAAAGGATTATTAAACAATAGGAAATAATACTAAAAAAAAGCCTTGTAATTTTTCAATTACAAGGCTTTTTTTAATCTGTGTTCTAAAACGTATTCTCTTTCGTATTCATTTGTACGATGTTCGTTAAAACTAAGCATAAAAAAAAAAGGTTGTGCGAGCACAATCCTTTTTTTCTTATTAGCTTAAGACTTAGTAGAGCAGACAGAAAAAATATCGAACTCAATGACAGATAGCTTAGCTCAATTTTCAAAACTACTGGGTAATTAAATGTTGTATTTTGAATTTACATTATACTAAAAACCATTCTTTATAATGATATGAAAAACACCCATTTTAATACCAATAATGAAAATTTGCTGAATTTAGAGGTGTCTTAATAAGGGGAAGTCTACAATGTAACTCTAAATCTCGCACCTTTATCTCCAGTCTAATATAGTAAGTCCAATTTGTTAAAAAGCCCGAATTGCACGCACATTATAAGAATTTACGGAGTTTTTAATTTGTACACCATAGCAATTTGAACAATTAGATCCGAACGACATGTTCCATACTCTTCTATTATCGGAATCTTGTGAAGAACTCCATCTAAAGCCTGACTCAAAAGCACTTCCTCCATTTACAACAGATCTATCATTTATAATCGTCTCATTATTGTTCATTTCAACTAACTCATCAATACTTGGCAAAAACCAATCAGTAAATCCGCCTCCATTATAAGCGCTTGCAAAACCTGCAGCATAATCAGTGCTTGTATCTCCTTGCATTTCTATAATTAATCTCGTGTTAGAAGCTCCATAGCCAATGCCTGTTTCATTGGCTCCTGTTTGTATTGCAACTAAATTTCTCCAGGGTTTTATACCTTGATCCTCTATGGCACATACCAAGCCAATATCTAAATCACCATCACCATCTAAATCAGTTGGCGTATCTGCTAGGTAAAAGACAATTCCCCCACCTACAAAACTACCTATAACTATATTATCTACTTCCCCATCGCAATTATTATCAACTCCATCATTTGGAAATTCAAAAATAGAAGGATTAATTGATGCATCCGAATCGTCACAATCATCTGTTCCTGTTCCCGACAATTCATTCAACAAAAAACCATTGATTGGTCTTAAACATGAAACTAAATCTATGCCCACATAACCATCGCCATCTGCATCAACATACCAAACTGTTTCTGGATTTATTGCAACATCACTATCATCACAATCTGTATTATCAGCAACATAGCCAAAAGGTCTTAAAACTGAAGCAACAGTACTGTTGACATCTCCATATCCATCACCATCTAGATCTTGATAAAATATATCGCCTGCCCAAGTTGGCAAACCACTAGTTAACGTTAAAATCTGCCCTTCGGTACCGGGTACTATGGTTACCCAAGCGCTGCCGTCCCAATACTGCATCTCACCAGCGGTGGTGCCATCTGGATTATCTTGATAAGACACCCAGACTGATTCAGTCTTGTACTCCAACGTATTGGTGTTGGTATTATAAATTACCAATCCTGTAGCTGGATTTTCTATTGCATCACGCTGTTCCGTAGACATACGTGGTGGTAAAAACCCTTTGGTAGTACTACTTACCTCTAACTGTGCTGATGCATTTGGTGTGGTGGTCCCTATGCCGGTTTGGGCATAGGTGCTTGCCGTGAGTAATAAGGCCGCCAAAATGATGAATAGTTGTTTCATTAATGTTATTATTTTATTTTAAACATGATAGATTTTACAATGAAGCTTCACTAGCCTAATCGTTCCATTTGGGAATCCCATTTATAAAAGTTAAAACCTGCCCTTCAGTACCGGGTGCTATTTCTAACCAATCTGAACCATCCCAATACCGCATTTGCCCTTGCGCTGTTCCGGGGAAGACTCCTGCTTTACTCCATGCAATGCCATTATAAACCTGCAACTCGCCTTCGGTAACACAATTAGTACACCAAACAACCAAACCTGCTACTGGGTTTGCTATGGCTTCTCGTTCAAATTTTGTCATTCTTGGCGGTAAAAACCCTTTTGTGGTACTACTTACCTCCAGCTGTGCCGAAGCATGTGGCGTGGTGGTGCCTATGCCTGTTTGAGCAAAAGTGCTTGTTGTAAATAATACGGCCGCTAAAAATGTAAAAATTTGTTTCATTGGTTTATTGGTTTTCTTATTTCTTGGGGATATTTTTTTAAAATCGTCCGGCACTAATTAAATTACTCACCCTTTCTTATTTTCTTAAAAGGTGTTCGTGAGACCGCTTCGCTAAATTACGCACCCT
>DIAL01000031.1:9284-19845 GCA_002414705.1 Flavobacteriaceae bacterium UBA5079 | reverse complement strand
CTCTGTATCGCGTTTCATTTGATAATTGACCGTTTTTTGGCCATATACACAACGCTTTATATACTCTGTTTCCTCAATATCCTTAACCGACTTTGTAAGGATTTTTGACATACCATCATACGAAACGATGAGTTCTGGTAAATCGGTGAGTTTTGCAAACTGTATTTTAAATGAAAACTTATAGTATAAATTATAATCTGCTGTATTCCCTTTTTTTGAAGGCATCCATACTTGTACATCCCTCACAAAGTTTTTTACTACGATATAGCCTTTTTCTAAAAAGTAGTTTTTTAATTGGTGTTTAAGATATTGCTTGTAAATGCGCAATTCTCTACCATCCACTAACTTAATTTTTATACTTGGTGCATCAGGAATTTGTTGTGTAAAGGTGGTAAATATTTGATCTGTACTTGATAGGTCTGTTTTTGGAAACGCCTCTTTAATCTGCTTTGAAAACTTTGATTTGTGAATGGGGTGACTGCCTTCAATATCTTCTAATGAAAAATAAAAGGTTGGTGCACTATTTGGCCATTTAAAGTTTAGGATGTTGGTTTTTAAGTGTTCTTGCATAAGTAATGAGGTGTTTTGGGTTTTACATATATTGAGTAATTAAGGTTTATAGATAAACATCATACTTTTCAAGTTTTTCAAAAAGTCCTAAAATGTTTTCAATGATTTCGTTTATAAAGTTCTTGTTATCGAATACAATATGATAGTAAGTTATTTCCTTATCCTTCTCAAGTAAAGTGTATCTTCCTTTGGAAAAGGATTTAAGAGTATTGTATTTTCTTATTTCATCACCAAAAACAGTACTATTATTGTGCACAATGCAATTTCTAACTCTACGTAGATTATTTATGTAAGACCAGTGAGGCTCTAATTCCTTAATATCAACTTTAGCTGCTCTTGTTAAAAACAACTTTGCTTTTTCAAACTCACTATTACCACGTAAATCATCTAACCCAAATTCCTTGTGGTGCATAAGGCAGTATGAATTACATACGTCTTGAATTGTGCGTTCCAAAAAAGAAAAGAGCTGTGTTATTATTGAGGCTCTAAAACTTTGCACAAAATCTCTATCAATTTCTATTAATCTATCAACTAAATTATCCTGAATATGTGTTAATTCTTCATTAGTATAAGTCAATGGATTGTGGTCTATTTTATGCATTAACTTTTTATACTCTTTTTCTCCTTTCGAAACCGATTGCTCGAAATGGTCTTCTACAAACTTTGCGTAATTGCGGAAAGTCTGTAACTCCAGGTCTAAAAAGAATATATTATTATCTTTTCTAAAATCACTAATTGCATTTAATCTTGACATAATTAATTGTTCACTATAATTTTATTTATCTATATTAATTAATCCTTTTTTAATTAATTTTATAACATCTTCATCAGTAAATTGCTCTTGACTATCGAGTAATTTCTCTATATCCTTGTCACTTTTTTTTAATTTTTTTAATAAGCTCTTAAATTGAATACCTACTTTATTCTTTTGTTCCAATTCCAAAGTCATTGTTATTTCATCTTTGTAAGACATAAAGGAATCATATAATTTATGGTATGTATTACCTATTGCACCAGAAAACGGTATCATTGTAGGTGTGCTTCTGCCTCCTTTAAGAATTTGGTCACTCGATATTCCAGGATATGGGTCAATAAAATAAATCGTTTTAATACCCAATTGATAAGCTTTTTTTGCACAGAGTTCGCAGGGACTAGCTGTAGTAAATAGAATACCATTTTTTATACCTTGACCACCTAGTTTTGTTATTTGAAGCATCGCATTTTCTTCCGCATGTAATGATCTTGTATGAACTTGATTGGCTTCTCCTTCATAGTGATTATGTACTGTTTTAAAACAAAATGCACAATTTTTACCATTCAAGTCCTTTTTATTTTTATCAAAACTTTCTTTAAAATAATCAGACAGGGCTGTTGGGAAATTACTTGGATACTCACCCTTATATTTAAATGATGAATTTTGAGAAAAAATTCCTTTTTCAAAAGGGCTGTAATGATCTGATTCCTTTAATTCTTGTTCAAATTTTGGTGATATAATATCATTTATATTCCTTAAGTTACAAGGTGTGTGTCCTTTAGCTACATCATTCCAACCCACAGATTTAATATAAAAATCTTCATCACTAATTGTAGCACCTACATTTCTTGAAATACAGCCAGAATTTAATTTAGCAATATGTGCTATTTGCATACATCTTTCTGCAGAACTAGGTGTAAGAAGACCAGGTTGGGCTATAAGTCCTAATAATTTTAACAGTTGTTCTTCTCTCGTTAAAAAGTTATATTCTTTAAACTTTTCTTTTGGATATAATTCAAAGAAATGCTTTATATTTTCCTTTTTAAGATTAAGTATATGATAATCACTTTTCTGAATACAATTTTCTACATCTGGGGATGAAAATACACCTTTTGAGAAATCTCCTGTTTTATATTCTGTTTCATCTAGATCTAGTAATTTATTCGCAACTGATTCTCGTTCTGTTTCATCTCCTATTATATGCTTTAATCTTTCAATTATCCTATTTCTAGAATTATCAACAACATCTTTAGTCGCTAACATATAAAATGCAGAATATCTCTCTTTAAAAAACATTATCTCTAGAGAATTTCTTAATGAATCTATAACTATTCTAGTAGGCTTGTATTTATTTTTAAATTTTTTTGCTTTGATTAATCTATTGATAACCTCTGCGATTGTATAGACGTGTTTTATACCTTCTCCTTTATCTTGTAGAGGATGACCTGTTTGCCTAATATTGCAAGCTATATAATGAAGAAATAATGTGCGTCTATAAAACCCATACGCTTGCAATACATTAAAAAGGCTATGGCAAAATTGTTTAAACTCTGTACCAAAAAAAATATCATTTAACTTTAATAGCTTCTTCTTGGATTTAATGTCTTTAATTTCACCTAAATACTTAATATCACTTATTAACTGTGAGTATTTATTGTGTAAAGAAACAACATCCTTAAACGCTTTTGAAGCAATAACGGTATTTTCTTCTCCAAACTTTTCCACAAAATACTTTTCTAAAAGTTGATGCAAAAATTTAAGATTACCTCCTTCTTTATTAAACAGGTAAAGCACAATTACATTCTTATACATTATTTTTTCGAAAGGAACCCAATTGCCATTAGTTGCCATAAAATTATTTAGAATATTATATTTTCTGTAAAAAAGAGACCTTGGGTCAAAATCTGATATAGGCCTTAAACCATCCTCATTATTAAACTTTTTGAAGCTATATGTAAGGTGGTTTGCTATTTTAGTACAACCCGAGCCTGTACGACCAGTAATGCCTATTACAGTAAAATCTCGTCTTAATGAATATAAATTGTCTAATTTCATTTAAATAGTCTTAAATAATTAATTTTCTAAATTTTTTAACTCTTCCGGTGTATAATCTTTTGTGTTCATTGGACGTGGCGAATAACCTGCATAACCTGGATAACCTGGATAGCCTGGATAGCCTGGGTAGCCTGGGTAACCTGGGTAACCTCTATAAGGGAAATGGTTTATTTTATAGAACCTATTGTTATCAAAAATACTACCCATATACTTTCCATTTTTATCTACAGCGTGTTCATCTCCCCAAGGGAACCAACCAATCCAATTTGCATTAGCATTAAATAAATAATTTTCAATTTTAAATGCAATCCAATTCCCGCTTGAATTAAATAGATACTTCATAATTTTTTGTACTTAACAATCTTACTAATTTTATCTTCAGCTATTTTGAGGATTTCCGTACTCTGCTTTTCATTTTTTATCATCTGTACAATTTGTTCAGACAGCCATAGCTTCACTAATTCACTTTCATCCTCTTTTAACTCTTTTGCAAAAGCAACTACTTGTTCTCTTCTTGCTGTACGATTACCACGCTCTATTTTGCTTAAATATGCCACATCCATATTTAGGTTTGCAGCCATTTCTCTTAATAATAAATTGCGTTTTTCTCGCAAAGAGCGTATGTACTCACCAAACTCCATAATAGCATTATTTAGACTTGTCAATATTTGTCTAATTTAAGAAAAGGAAACTAAAGGAAAACAAAAAGATATAAACAGTTATTAACAGCATTTCGACTGCGCTCAATGTGACATATGAGGAAGTTAAGGATTTGAGGACATTATATTTAATATCCTCTAAATCCTCAACTTCCCCAATTATAATTTTGCAGGATTTGAATAGGTATTGTGAGCTTCTCTATGGATTAAACCTGCTTCAACAAATTTGGTAATATAACCTTCTGCTGTTTTATTTGGAATGTTATGTTTAATGGCTAAATCTAAATAGTGTTGTCTGTCAAATTCTTTTGGCAAACTCTCTAAAAAGCGTTCTTTTCTATTTAACCGTTTTACTGTTTTTTGCTCCATAGGTAAATCATTAAACACTTTACTACTGTGTTTTACCAAAATTGAAATTATGGTTAGTGCATTATCAAAGTCTACATCTTCACATTGTTTAACTGCATTGACATCGCCATCTTCCATAATGCGAAATACTGTGAATAACATTGTTATTCTAAAGGCAATTAAACCTAACCTTCTAATAGTAGCAATATATTCTTCGGGTTGCAGATTGATGTATTTGGTTTGTAAGGATTCAAAAAACGTATGGAACTGTTCTTGTTGCGATACGGTTAATCTTATTTCTATTTCTGGATTGTTTTTAAGCGTTTTATAAAGTCCTAAAAACTCACTACCTAATTGGTTGTAATAATCATCAAGTCCTAAACTATTGTTGTTTTGGAATACATTTTTCCAAGTCGGCTTAATATTCATATAATAAAACATAAAGCGACTAAACAACCCATTTTCAGCATTAGGAATTAAGGTTGCAACTTGTTTTGGCGTACCTGATAATACAGTTGATAAACAAGGTTTTTCAATATCTACATATTCTCTATCTGTTCTACGATAATAACTGATGGTTTCGTGATGAAATGCTTTACGAAAGCCATCACTATAATTACCATAATCGCTTTTAAATGCTTGCGCCAAGGTGTCTCCTTCAGTTTCAAAAATCAACCCTTTGCCTTCATTATCTGATATTAATTGATACACACCGGTTACACTATTATTGGCAGGAATGAACAACATTCGTTCTGGTGGTTTACTCGGTTTTTCCAAGTTTTCATCTTTGCCTTTATTCATATTGTAAGTCGCTGTTTCTGTATTAAATTGTTGCTTTAATACTTTAGCTTGTTCCCTTTTTAGTTTATGTACAGGATCTACCAAATTTTTAATTTGGTTGAGTCTGCCTTTACCTGCAGATGCAGGTGCAGTTACAAAAAGATATAAATTGCTATATACTTTTCGTTGGTCGTAAACGCCAAATAGTTTAGGAAAGCAAGCACTAAAAGCCGTTAAAGCACCTAACAATAGAATATCTTTTTCTTCTTGACTACTCGCAGGATTTACAACTTGTTGTAAAAACTGTGGAAGACTGTCATATACCTTTTCAGGAATAGTAGGCATTGTTTCTTGTTCCTTTTCCTCTTTTTGTTGAGGTAACTTCATTTCGATTTTTGATAGCCTTATACCTTCTTGATGTGCGTGATGATAAAAGGTTGCAATACTTATTCCGTGTCCTTTAGCGTTAAGGCATTTATTGAATTGTTCGTCACATTCTTTAGAATCATATTCTGCATAATTTTTACTTATGCGGTGGAAATAATCTCTACCTGGTTCACCATATTCTTCAGCTAAAGCAAAGCCTAAATCTCGCCAAGTAGCATAATTGCCTGTTATATTTGTACCAGACTGCTCAATTGCAGTTATATAGGATTCTATGTCGTTATCAGCAACAGCAACAACGTTAGTTGTTGCTTTGTTGCTGACTGTTGGTTTTGGTTGCTCTTTTGGAACGTCTAACCAATCTTTTGGGTTAAATGATTTTGTCATAATTTTTGATGTCTTTTATGTAAAAAAGCTGTTGGGTCGTATGGTAAGAAACACGCTCTGGAAACGTCTTTACCTGACTGGTCAACTTCTATATTATAGGTTTGCTTAATGTAATTGGCTACTGCTGTGAAATACTCACTATGAGATACTTCTAAAATGTCAATTCTGATTATCCATTTAAGACCATCTCCAGATGGTGAGGTGAATAGCATTTCGGTTTCAAAGTATTCATCGTTCAACAATTGTGTTTTTAACTCTTGCAGATTATCTAAATGGTCAAAATCAATAGTTAATAGATTAGAATGCTGTAACAAATTACTATCGTTACGTTTTTCAAATACTCCTGAAAAGGTGACGTAATCAAAGCGATTCGCTTTGAATTTACGAGCTTCTTTTACATCTGTTATTGCTCTTAAATCTTCAGTACTCTTTTTGTATTTATCACTTGTGATTAATTCAAATACTTGATGTAACCGCAAGGTTTCCGTAGGAAACACATTGCGAACAGGTGCTTTGAAAAAGCTACAATGCGCATACCAGGTATCGTCTGGGTCATTCAACCATTCCAATTCGTCTTTTTCCTTGACTTCTAAATTTAGATGTAGTTCTTGGTTTATATTCTGTAATACATCCGCTTCATCAGTCATTTTAAAATGGTATTGTGCAAAATCGAATACATCGCCTATAAAGGTTTCTAATTCTGTGTCTTTATGCGTCGCAATAACACCATCGATATGAATCCGTAAAGTTTCTTTACCACCATTAAAAGGGTTTCGGGTTATCCCGCAGTCCCTTCCTTTTAAAGAAAGGACTGTAGTTTCAGGATAATACTGTCTCAACACATAGGCGTAAATCTTTAAACCATAATGTGTTTTGTCTAATATTGCTTCTCTACTTATTTCCATTACACTTGAAATTATGGTTGTAGTAGTTGTCTTGAAGCAATTGCTCAACATCAGAAACTTTATAATAAAACTTGCCTTGAACTTTACTATATGGCAGTGTACCGTTTGTTCTAAATGTTTGCAGTGTTCGCTTACTAATATGTAAGGTCTGTAAGACGTCTTGATTGTCTATCCACGTATCTTTTAATACTTCGGCTCTCGATATTTGTAGCAATTCGATACGTGCCTTTATGTCCTTTATTTCTTGTGAGAGCGCCAAGATTAAATCGATTATTTCAGTCATAATTTTACCGCTCCTTTCTTAATTAAGAAGTCGGCAGCTTGCTGCTCGATTTCGTCTTGTGAGTCCATACGGTTACGCAGTAACCAATGGTCTAACTCTTCACGTTGGAAATAAATCTTTTTGCCATTCGGTTTATAGTGTGGAATGGCTCCCGTACTCGTCAATTTGTACAAGTGTGATTGGGAAAGTTCTAAATACTTGCAAGTTTCATTGAAATTCAATACTTGCTTTTGCATCGTTTGTTGCTCTATTAAGAGTTTTTCGATACGGTCTAATTTTTCGATGATATTTGTGTCCATCGTTTATTTTGTTTTAAATAAATGAGGACATCTGGCCAAATGTCATTCTTGGTTTTCAAGAACAGGACAAAGGTTCAAAATTGGTAAGTCTATTTTAGTAAGGGTGTAAAACAAGGGTAAGACAACAGTAAGATTTCTTACTATTCTTACTGTTTTTTATTGCAGTTGTTGGATGATTTTGTCTATTTCTTCCTTTTCTTTTGGATTGTGGACTTTGTTTTTGTGAAGATTATTAGCTTTTAAATCTGCTCCTGTTTTGGTAATGAATTTTCCAGAGCGTTCAATTGCGGTAGGATTGAAACTATTAAAGAAAGGTTTGAGTTTTGAAACTACATAACTAAATTGGGTGGTTTCGCATTCCAAATAAATTTGAGAATCTATTTGTGTAAAATCTTTTGCAATTAAAAGTTTATGTAATTCTTCAACGGAAGTTCCATTTTGTAGTAAATCAATTTTAAAATGTAGGTCTTTTAATACTGTTAATAGTTTTGCGGTATCTCTACTTTTAAAACCAAATGAAGTTTTTGGTTTGCTTTTAGGCTTTGATGTTTTTTTAATGACTACTTTTTTAGAGGTCTCAATCTTCTTTATTAAGTCTGCATTGAATTTAGTGTCATTGAAATATTTTTCAGCTATTTCGGGAATCGTAAATAATGGTGTTTCTGAAAACTGTCCGTACTGCTCTTGTAATTCAGCATATAGTCGTATCACTGATACTTTTAGATAATTAATTATATAGTCAACATCTTCGCTTAAATTTACCGTTATCTCCCTTTTACTAATGTAGCTGGCTATGTCATTTAAGTACTTATCAAATTTATTATGCAGAATCGTATAGCTGTAATTATTTTCTGATGTTGTGGCATTCTCTGGAAAGTCTGCAATAAATGAAACAATAATCTTTTCAGTTTCATTAAAAATGCTTTTTTGGTAATACTCTTTTTTGCTATTTAAAGGTCTTTTAAAATGTATTTTAAAAACCGCATTAGTTGCTAATGGATATAATTTTATTTCAGATAACAATAATTGAAATTCTCTTTCTGATCTATTGTCGCGATGTAATCCTTTAGTTATAGAAACTAAACTTGAAAATATGTTATTTTTCATTATAAATCCAATTGAATACGGTTAGCAGCATCTTTCTTTTTATCGTCGATTACTTTGGCATAAATCTGCGTTGTTCTTAATTCTTTATGACCTAATAATTTTGATACTGTATAAATATCTGTACCTAAAGTTAATTGTAAAGTTGCATAGGTATGACGTGCACAGTGAAAAGTAATATTTTTTGTAATACCCGCTTTCATTATCCATTGTTGTAATTTCAAATTAGACCAGGCACTATAATGCAAATCTTTGAAAATTTTATCAGTCTGCTTTCCTTCTTCTCCTAATAGTTCTCTTGCTTGTTCAGAAATAGGTAAAGTTTCAGCTCCTTTGGTTTTCTTTTGTCTAAAGCGGATGTAGTATCCCATTTCTTTAGAATGCTGTACTTCTGACCACACTAACTTTTCAATGTCTGACCATCTTAATCCGGTAATTGCTGAAAATATAAAAGCTTTTTTTAATAAAGGAAGTTCACATTCAGTGTTTGCTGCTCTTTGTAATTCATCAAGCGTTAAAAATTCTCGTTGAGGTTCACCTTGTTTGAAATACTCAACACCGTTGGCAGGATTTACTTTTAGAATACCATCTTTAACAGCTTGTTTTAGTGCTGCTGAAAACTTACCATAGTATGAATATTTAGAGTTTTGAGATAATTTTTTTCCAGCTCTTCCCATAGCATCCTTATCTAAATACTCTTTAAACCGCTCTACAAACGATTTGTCTATATCTTGAAAACTAACATCGGTTGGACAAAAGATTTTTAAATGCTTTAGCATACTATTCCAATTCCCATAATTACCTGCACTTGTGTTTTTCTTTTCTGCTAATGTGGTTATGTATGTAATAAAACTACCCTTTAATTTCTCAATATCCTTAAATCCGTAAATACCATTTTGTATTTCAATTTGACGTTGAGCACAAATCGTTTCAGCAAGTTGCTTTGTTTTCTTATTAACGTCTCTTTCAATTTTTGTTTTAGGATTAGCAGTAAGATATAACCTTAAATATTCAGTTTTTCTTTTACCCTTATGATAGTAGTCTAAATACAAACTAATATTATCATTTTTTTTGCGCTGTCTTAATGTTACTTTCATAATAAATCAATTAAAGAGGTTTTCAATTTGCCAACGAGCTACTATATGTTTTCTACCAAAAGGAACTGCTTTTAAACGTCCTTGTTGTATCATTCTTTGGATGGTCCATCTACTTACACCAATGAGTTGAGAAGCCTCTGTTACGCTTAAAAAATCTTTGTTGTTTACTGCATTTGGGTTGTAGTGATTAACTATTTCTTTTTGCTGTTGAATAGTTTCTTGAAGTGTGGCTTGTACTTTCTCATTACGTTTACGTGCCTTATATGCTCTTTTAGCACAAATATCACTACAGTATTTAGTAACTGTTGTACGTGCTGTAAAGGCATTACCACAATGCTTACAAGTTTTTGGGATGTATAAATTACTGCTCATAAATGGTGCTTTATGTAGCGTTATGGTGCAACGTGGGGCAATATGGTGCATCATTTCGCCAATCTCTCTGCCAACAGATTTGGGCAACAAATCCGTATTTAAGGCAACAGATATACAACAAATTTAATGAAAAAAGAGCAAATAAGCAACAAATAAAGGAAGATAAAAACGTATAAAGCAAAGAAAAACAGGTAGTTAACAATTAAAAGAAAGATAGTTACTTCCCGATACAAAATGTATTATATCAATGTTTAAAAGGGTTTAATATTGTTGAGGTACAAATAAGGTACAGATTCATACTAAAAGTACGCTTTGGGTTTAAAATTGCCGTTGGGAAGTTTCCTAAATGTTAGTCGGGAAGTAACAAAGATATTTACCAACATTTCAAAGTCGTAATTTTTTTATTTTTTTTAGCCTACATTTTATACATTATCTACATAATACTAAAATTGTAGATTAGAATACATATCTAATAAAGCACCAGTTTTAAAAATACTTATTTCTGTTCCATTCTTAATTTTTGAATTATAAACGTCATAATTAAATATGAGTTTTTTGTGTTAT
>DIAL01000031.1:0-9188 GCA_002414705.1 Flavobacteriaceae bacterium UBA5079 | reverse complement strand
TTTGTGTTATCCTAAATTAGTGCCGTTATCAAAAAAATTCATTAATGTTTTTAATAGAATTATCAATAATTGATTAAAATTGAAAATTCAATCTTCGCCCTTGTAAATATCTCTAATCTCAAAATTTTCAAATTTCCTAATATCTGTTTTTAGTTCCTGTTGCTTGAGTTTAGGTATTACAAAGTTTGCCAAATGCAACAACATTTTTAACCGTTCCAAAGGTTCTAATAGGTCTAAATCATTTTGGATTGTGTGAATGTTATTTTCCAACAATTCCTTAAACGTTTCTCTAATATCCTGCGTTATCTTATTTTTAGAACCAGTAGGACGTCCAGCTCCTTTTTTATTATTTTTCTCGAATACTGCCATAATATTTTCCCGTTATTTAATTAAAATTACTTTGTTATTTGTTGAAACTTCTTTTTTGCTCATAGCTTTAGGGTTTAATGTTAATCAAATAATCTGCAAGGTCTAAACCTTGTTTCTTTTCGGTTTCAGTTGCTTTGTCTTTTAAAAGTGTTGAAGTTCTAAAGGTTGCTAAACTGGTAAACTGTTTTATTTTGTCATTCCATAAATCAAAACATTTAAGGTCGGGAAACAGTATCACGTTACGCCCTTTTAATACTTTTGTTTTTGCTTCGTTGAGGTTGTTAGCACTTCCACACGCTAACCAAATAAATTCGGGCAAATACACGCTTGAAATAATTGCCGTTTTTTCGCTTTCAACTATGGCAACGGGTTTACTTTTATCTTCATTTAAAAGATGTTCGCCAAAGTAACATTGCTCTAAATTGAAACTATCTAATTTTAAAGCCTTATGCACCCAGTTAATATGATTATAAGGTTCTTTAACTCTTTTACCATTTGAAGCATTGTATAACATTATCTTACCACTTCTAACATTGTTGTTTTTATCTACTTGCCAAAATACGGTTGCACCTTGCCAATGTTTAGAAGTACCTATATTGTATTTATCTGCTAAATAAAAGGCTGTTTCTAAATCCCAAATACTGGCTAAATAGTCAATGAAATAATTAGGGCATTTACTGGTTGTACTTTTACGCATTATCTCAACATTTATAAAACTTGTTTTGGGTTTTGGTTTCGGTTTTACCCTTGTTGTAACCTTGTGGTTAATTGAGGTATCAAATGAAATATTATTATCGTCAAAATATTGTTTTGGCGTATAATGATAACCACACTTTGCAAGCCTGTTGCACTTACCTACTGCATCGTTGAGGTGTTCGGCTGTTTGGTTATCTATGTATTTAGTAAACACGCCTGTTTTATTACAATTAGGGCAACGATAACGGGTTTTCATTCCGTTGTATGGTTCTAATGTGTATCGGTAATCATTCATACTGCTAAATTTTCTTTTTTTTTAGAGGTACATTTTATACACTATCTACATTAAAAAATTAGTTTCTGTATTACGTTCAATATAAACGGCATTACCATAAGATTTGCGTTCAACTGTAAAGCCGTTTTTTCTTAATCGACTTGAAAAGGTACGGTTTGAACATAAACGGTAACCACTATCTAAACAATAGGTTTTATATTCTGCAAAAACATCTTTTAATGGTCTGTCTTGCTCAACAGATCGTTGGTAGTTTTCATCTTCTAAAAACATCATTACGCTGTCACTTTCCTTTTGGTATTGCAATACTTCATTTTGAACAATATTACTTTGCGAAAAGTCTTTGTTTTGAAGTAGTCGAGTTAAGCCATTTAATACCCAGTTAAACACGCCCGATAATTCCGTTTCAATAATACGTTGTGAAAGTTCTTTATCTTGTTTGCTTGGTGGTATGGTAACCCTAAAAGGTAGAATTATAAACCTACGAAAAAATGCGTTTGTGTTTTCGACTTCTTTAGGTAGCTCGTTACAATTAAACATAAACCTTGCATAGTCCGATATGATTTGAGTATTCTTATACAGTAGCCTTGCTTCTACTGGTTCGCCCGAAATAAGAAGTTTAAAAATATTGCTTTCAAGTTTGCCGTTTATCTCACTTGCATAGTTGAGCAACTTATTTACTAACATTGCCCTTGAATTACCATTTTCAGCCGTTAAGGACTGCAAAGAATAGTTAGCAACGTTTTGAGTACCTAATAAAGCCATAAGCACCTCGAATAAAACACTCTTACCATTTGCACCAGTACCAAATAATAACAAAACCTTTTCAAGTTTTAAAACGCTGTTCTTTACAAAAATATAGCCTAAATATTCTGCAAGTATATTTTGTAGTTCGGGTTCGGGTAAAACCTCATCTAAAAACTTTTGAAACTGTGGCGCTATGGCTTCGCTATCATAAGCAAAGGGTAATTGATAGGTTAAAAAATCGGACTTCTTAAACGGTCTTAAAATCTGTTTCTTTGGTGTTATTTCAAACGTGCCATTATTGAGGTTTATTAAAGTAGTTCCGTTTGTTGGCTTTATCTCTTTTAGTCCTGCATCTGCAATAAACTGTTTATACAATTCATCTTTAAAAAGGTGGTGTTTAGCATCAAATTTATCTACTCCCATTTTAAGAGCAACATCGCCTAAAAAATCCTTAAAAACTTCATCGCTTACATTTTCCCAGTATTCGGAATTATACAAATAGATAAATTCACTTTTACGACAAAGACTAAACCCTTTATCGTTTACGGTCTTTAGAAGTAACTCAATACAAGCAACTAAAAAATGTTTCTTTTGTAGCTTGTCTTTATCATTATCCAGTTTACAATAATCTCTAAAATTGACTGGCTCAATGTATTTAAGCATTTCATTTAAAATATTAGCAACGTGGTTTTGTTTTAGGTGTTCTTTATCCATTTTTACGGCTTCTAATAAGGTTTCAGCCTCGTTTAATATCTCGTCAATACCTATATTGGTTTTTTCTGTTTCCATAGCTTAAAACATTTTTAATTGATTAGACTTCGGGAATAGGTTTTCATTTGTAGTTAAATAATCTGCAGGGTGCTTTGTTATTTTACAGTAATCTGTTTTAACTGGTTCAACTCTATTATTTTCACGCCATTTTGCAACGTAACGGCAAATATTAGCCCTCAATATTCCTGTTTCATTACTTACCATTAACATTGTTTTTGGTTGCTCGTAAAAGGCTTTAAACACAACTTTCATTTGTGCTTCAAAACCGTTATCTTTACCCTGTCTTTTATTCGGGTTGTTATCGTGGTTTTCCATTATTTCAGCCCTTTATTTTTGTTAGACAAATACGCATCTGCATCAGCTTCCAACTCTTTTAAAGTTTTCTGCTTTCCTGTTTTTATCCAGTCTATAATTTCGGATTTGAAAAAATAAAGTCGGTTACCCTTTTTGTGGTAAGGTATTTCGTTACGCTGAACGTAACCGTAAAGGGTGGGTTTGGTTAAACCCGTAATTGGAACAACCTCGTCAAGCTGTATCGGTGTTTCAATTTCGGGTTGAGGTTCAGCCTTGTTAAGTAGTAAGGCTAAAATTTCGCTTTGTCCTTTTTGAAGTTCAGCGACTGCGTTTGGCAGATTTTCAAATTTTAATGCTTGCATTTTACACTTATATTATTGTTACAAGTGCATAGTTATCTGTTTGTTACGATGCTTTAAAGACTTCCGTAAAGTACGTATTCAAATACGTAAATCTGTATTAATTCCGTACACATTATTTACTTTTTGCAAAATTATTCATCACTTTTATAGTTGTAAAACTTTTAAAATAGTCCCCTAAAAGTTCAGCATATTGTTTTTGCTTTCCGTGTGGACTATCTGCATCAGTATAATACTTATAAAAGATAGCTGTTATATTTCCGATATGTTTATTTGAAAATGTGGTTTTTTCTTTTGGTGGTGTTCTATCTTGAAAGGCAAGTATTAAATAATTTTCTAAATCTTCTTTTGACAAATAGCCTTTTTCTACTAATTTATAGAAGTATTCATAAACCTTGTTAGGTTCTAATTTGTCAAAATTATTAGTAAATGTAAAACTTGTTTTACTTGGTGGCAAGGCTCGTTTTTCCTTTAAATACGTTTCGTAACGGTCTTTTAAAATTTGATATTCTGGTTTGTTGATAGTTAGTTTTTCAAGGCTTGAAAGTTCTAATTTTATCTTTTCTACGAGGGTGTAGCCGTCTTTATATCTTTCCATTCTTTGATTAAAAAACGTGTCATTATGTTGAAACCAGTTTTTAGGAGTTAGAATACTATTATTGTTTTTTTGCTTTTCGTCTTTATAGGTTGTCCCGTCAAATTCAAAATCTTCAAATACATAAATTTGAAAAAAAAAGAAGGCTTGTAATCTATTGTGTATATTAATTTTACTCATTTGTCTTTTACTTTAAATCTAAATTTATTTTATTAGTTGTATCTCGTTTTGTTTGGTCAACTACTTTAGCGTAAATCTGCGTAGTCTTTAAGTCCTTATGTCCTAACATTTTAGAAACCGTATAAATGTCCGTACCAGCTTGAAGCTGTAAAGTTGCGTATGTATGCCTAAAACAATGAAAGGTTAAATGTTTATGTATTCCTGCGTTAATAACCCACTTTAACAATATGCTGTTTTGGTGTGCTGAATAGTGTAAACCCTCAAATACTTTTTTATCGTTTTCTTTGGGTTCGCCTAACAAATTATAAGCCTGTTCGGATATTGGCAAATACTCGTTGCTTTTGGTTTTCTTTTGTTGGAATTGTATAAAATAACCTTGTTGGTTAATGTGTATTACTTCACTCCATTTCAGCTTTTCAATATCTGAAAACCTCAACCCAGTAAGTGCCGAAAATAAGGAAGCCTGTTTTAGTATCGGGTTCGGGCAATCTGCTTTTACTAATTGGTTCAGCTCGTCAAGTGATAAGAAAATCCTTTTTGTATCTGCTTGTTTAATGGTCTGTATTTTAGCGTTTAAATCAAACTGTATAAGGTTATCCTTAAAGGCTTGTTTTAATGTTGCTTTAAACTTGTTAAAATAACTGTGGGCTGTGTTTTGTGAAATGTTTGTTTTACTGCTTCGTTTACTTTTGGCGTTTAGTAGATAGTCTTTGTAATCGTTGCAAAACTTTTCGTTGAGGTCTGAAAACTTTAGATAGTTGTTTGTAAATTCTTTGAAGTAATGAAAGGCTGAAACCCAAACTAAATAATTTTTGCCTTTACGCTTTTCCATTTGTTGCTCGTAATAAGCAATAAAAGACAATTCGCCTTTTTCTTTGGCTTTAAGTTGCTCCAGTTCAAAGGCTGTGTAAACTTCCGGTTTGTTTAGTTCGTTATCTCGCTTTTGGCGTATCTGTTCAGCAAGTTGTAAGGTTTGTTTATTATCCTGTTTTTGTAACGGGTTACTGGCTTTATCATTTATGTAAAGCCCTAAAAACTCCCTGCGTGTTTTTTTATCTGAACCCGAAACGCTTATAGGTGGGTAAAAATCTAAATAAAGACTTTTACGCCCTTTGCTTATAGGCTTTTGCCTTAATGTTACTTTAATTGCCATTTGTCTTTTATTCTGAATAATGTAGTTAATGTACTAAATGTACCTTGAAAAAATAAAAATAATTTTAGGCACTTACTTTAAAATTTTATCAATTAATAATTTTGGAACGTAAACAAATTTACCTTTTTGGCTTTTTGGTATTTCGTTCCTTTTAATAATATTGTATAAAGCACCACTTGAAATATTATACTTTTCAATGACTTCATTTATAGTGTAACATTCTGAAATATCATAGTTAATAATATTAGTTACTGGTTTTTTTTCGGGTTGAGGTTGCTTAAATAATTTATCGATATTAGAACGCTTAACCCTTGTTAGTCTTTGCCCTATATTAAACGCTTCAATAATACCAGTATTAATGTATCTATAAACAGAACGATCAGAACAGTTTAAAAGCATTGCAACTTCTTTAACTGTTAGTATTTGTTTTGAGTTTACTAAATCAATACTGTTGGCTTTTACGTTTTCATTCTGTCTATTAGAAACCTCAACTTTTAATTTTCTAATACGTCTTTTATAATCTCTGCTATTACATTTCTGCGAACAAAAACGGGTTACGGTTGTTTTAGCAACAAACTCATTTTTGCAATACTCACAAACTCTAATAACTTCAATATTACTACTCATTATTTAGTATCATTAAATACCTTTAAGGTAATTTAGCTTTATTTAAGTGCCATTAAGCGACAAATAAAAAGGTAAAAACAAAATATTTGTACCTCAATTTCATCAAAGGTACAAATAAGGTACAGATTTGTACCTTACAAATCGATAATACTTATTAACAGATATTAAACAATAGCAATAAAAAATCCCTAATTAAAGGGATTTATAGTGTTTCGTTACGTTTTAGGTACTCGTTAGATAATGGTAGTTACTTTCCGATACAAAAATTAGCAAAAATATTACCCAATAACTCATCATTGGTAACGCTTCCGGTGATTAACCCAAAGTGGTATAGAGCTTCCCGAATATCAATAGCCATTAAGTCGCTAGGTAAACCAGAATCTAAACCATGCTTCACTTTCTGAATTTCTTCAAAAGCTTTCAGCAACGCATCATAATGACGTGTATTGGTTATAATCGTTTCATTGTTTCGTAGAGCACCTGTGTTTACCAGGTTTAATAAAGAATTGGTTAGCTGCTCTACACCAAAGCCACTTTTAGCAGAAAGTAGCTGGACATTTGGAATGGCTTTTTGAAGTTCTGCCAGTTCACTATCATCCACAGTATCTATTTTATTAGCAATAACAAGTAGTGGTTTTAACGGATATTTATTCTTTATCTTCTCCAACTCTACCTGAAATTTAGAACCCTGCACTTCAAACTGTCCAGCATCAAACAGGTAAATAACCACCTGCGCTTGTTCTATTTTTTCAAAAGTTTTTTTAATACCAATACTCTCTACGACATCCTGTGTGTCCCGAATTCCTGCCGTGTCAATAAAACGGAAACCCATACCACCAATACTTATTTCGTCTTCAATAGTATCTCTTGTGGTTCCAGCTATTTCGCTAACAATGGCACGTTCTTCGTTTAATAAGGAATTCAACAAGGTAGATTTTCCTACATTTGGTTCACCTACAATGGCAACAGGAATGCCATTTTTAATCACGTTTCCTACTGCAAACGAATCTATTAAGCGCTTTAACACAAAGGTGATGCGTTCTATCAGTTCACGAAATTGCGTTCTATCGGCAAATTCTACATCCTCTTCAGCAAAATCAAGCTCTAATTCTATTAAGGATGCAAAGTTTAAAAGCTCTTCACGTAGCTTGGCAATTTCACTCGAGAAACCACCACGCATTTGCTGCATGGCAATTTGATGAGACGCTTCATTATCACTTGAAATTAAATCGGCAACCGCTTCCGCCTGACTTAAATCCAGTTTTCCGTTTAAAAAAGCACGTAGGGTGAATTCGCCAGCATCGGCCATTCTGCAACCATGTCGCAAAAACAACTGAATAATTTGCTGCTGTATATAATGAGAACCATGACAGGAAATTTCAACCACATGCTCGCCTGTATAGGAATTTGGATTCTTAAAAACGGACACCAAAACCTCATCAATATAGCGCGTATCATCTACAATATGCCCTAAATGAATGGTGTGCGTTTTCTGATTAGAAAGTGTTTTCGATTTAGAAACCGACTGAAAACAGCTGTCAGCAATAGTAATGGCATCCTTCCCAGAAAGGCGAATAACCGCAATAGCTCCAGCTCCCGAAGGTGTAGCTAATGCAACAATGGTATCGTTTTTTGTCATGCTACAAAAGTACTAAAATCACCACAGAAAACACAGCACTAGATATTAGCGAATTCTTAACAAATTTATTTTAACATTCCGCTATATTTGCACAAACTTAAAAACACAGAAAATGATTAAAAAACTCATGCTCCTTTCTTTTATTGTTCTTGTAGCGTCTTGTAAGAATGAGGCAACTAAAGAAGGTTATGTTATAACCGGTTCTATTGATGCAAGTGTAGATGGAAAAACAATGAGATTGCGTAATGCAGATCTAAATAACAGCACCTTTGTAGACTCCACAATTATCAAAGAGGGTAAAGTAACATTTACGGGTAAAGTAGAATCTCCAGATTTATATTTATTAAGCATTGATGGCATGCCAGGCGGAATGCCTATTGTTCTAGAGAATGAAAATATAACGGTTCAGTTTTATAAAGATAGTTTGCAAGCATCTGTTGTTACAGGTAGCCACGAGAATGATATTTTTAAAATATTTAAAGAGATTTCGGATCCAATTAGAACTAAAAATCAATCTATGGGTCAAGAGTTTATGGCTGCACAAACAGCTGGTGATACTGCTAAAATGAGCGCTATTAGAGCCGAGTTTCAGAAAATTGTAGACACAGGCAATAAACAGAACTTAGTAGCTATAAATAACAATAATGATGTGGTAACAAGTGCTGCTATTCTAGAAAACCTAATCAAAACGAAAGGTATCGAAATGCTTGAAGCTAAAGAACTATATGATAATTTTACAGAACCAGTAAAAAATAGTCGGATTGGAAAAAGTATTAACGAATTGCTAGAAAGCTCAATGGCAACAGCAATTGGAAGTATGGCTCCTGAATTTACAGCACCAAACCCTGAAGGTAACATGCTATCTTTAAAAGAGATGAAAGGTAAAGTAACCATTATCGATTTTTGGGCTGCTTGGTGTGGACCGTGTAGAAGAGAGAATCCAAACGTGGTTAAGGTTTACAAAAAGTATCATGAAAAAGGTCTTGAAATTATTGGCGTTTCTTTAGATGGTAACCCAAGACAAAAAGATGCCAAAGGCGAATGGCTAGCGGCTATTGAAAAAGATGGTTTAACATGGAACCATGTGTCCAACCTAAACTATTTTAACGATCCGGTTGCTAAACAATATAACATTCAGTCTATTCCTGCTACGTTTATATTAGATGCTGACGGAAAAATTATTGCTAAAAACTTAAGAGGTTCTGAATTAGAAGCTAAAATTGCAGAACTTTTAGATTAGTTGCTGCACAACATACAAATTCAAAAAGCCTTTCATTATTGGAAGGCTTTTTTGTGCCTAATATTATTCCCTCTGAATACTGAATTTAAATCTTTCCCAGTTTCTTCAAAATAAACAACAAAATAATCGGTATTGCTAACAAACCAATCATTAATAAATTGGTTTCAAATAACCAAGAAGCCAGAATTAACGTAATTACATAACCACCAATAGCACCTCCAAAATG
>DIAL01000102.1:7014-8301 GCA_002414705.1 Flavobacteriaceae bacterium UBA5079 | reverse complement strand
TGCCATGTGATGTCTTATTGTTATATTTTTTTTGTAATAATTACAGTCATATTTAGAAATACAAACCACTTCAAAAGGAAGTGGTTTGTATTTCTAAATAAAAGAGTGTTCTTATGTTTTACAAATTAAATTGTAAAATTAATCCAAACGTATTAAGATTTTTCAATTTCTGTTCGTCTCCAAATACTTGATTATTTCGCGTTTCTAGTTTTGTGAAATCAGATTGACCTGTGTAGTTAATACCAATACCAAAATGCGGTTCTATTTGGTACACAAAACCAAGTCCTACTTGAAATCCGAAATTCCAACCATCATAGATGTCTTCAATTGTTGCTGCGTTAAAAGAATATTCATCCTTAAAAACATTTTGAGCATAAGGGCCAAAATGACCTACAATGCTAAATTTATCAGCAACTTGCCTGTCAAACGTAAATAATAACGGAATTCTTACCAACAAGCGTTCGTGGTAGAAATTGCCAACCGTATTAAAACCGTTACCACTTAACTGATTAAAACCAACACCTGTGGCAACTCCAAATTTTGAATGCACACGATAATTCAGCAATAAATCTCCTGTGTTGCTGTTCATGTTGTAATTTGGTGCATTGTCGTTATCCATAATGCCATAACCAATTCCACCAAACGCCATAATGTTAAACTTGGATGTTTTTGTTTCCATGTCCTCTTGAGCTTGCATGCCAATAACAGCAAAAAGCGTTAACGCAAGCATCATTACATTTAATTTTTTCATAGTCTTTTTTTTTTTTTTAATTGTATGAAGATACTTAATTTAAACAAGTTGAAAGTAGGATTATTCAGCTATTAATTTATAATACTATTGAAAAAATTTATAGCATAACCATGCTTTTTTTGTCAAAAAAATAGTTCTAAATGTGTATTTCAGATACTCATAATTTTATTTCGCTTGCTGAATAATGCTGTTAAAAATAGGATTTAAAACAGCTTGCATTTTTGGAGCCGTATTCATACCACTTTGATTGGTGATAATAAAAGCACCCAAATTGTATTCTGGAATGATGTAAGCATAACATTGAGATCTTGGCACACCTCCATGATGTGTATATTGTGTTCCCAATTCTGTGTTTGATGCATCAATATTCCAAAAGTAACCAAGACCAAATTCGTCGTTATATTGAAATATGGATTTGTGAGATTCCTGAACAATAGCATCATTTTCTAACTGATATTTAACAAATTTCATCATATCTGGAACAGTTGTTTTAATATTTCCAGCTGCTCCCCAAGGTAATTTACCCATAGGAGACG
>DIAL01000102.1:564-6857 GCA_002414705.1 Flavobacteriaceae bacterium UBA5079 | reverse complement strand
AACTGCTAAATTTGATAATTCAGTTGTGTTTAGATTGATTTTTGTGTTTGTCATGCCTACTTTTTCTAAATAGAATGTTTTTAACAAATCTTCAAAATTGGTTTTGTAAACCGTTTCTAATATATGTGCTGTTAATTCGGTTCCAGCACTGGAGTAAACATATTTGTAACCTGGAATGGTATCCATTTTTATGCTGTGAAGATCCTGTAAGAATTTAGTTTGGCTATAGTTTTCTAATATGGTATTTATTTTTGCAGGTGTTTCATAATTCAAAAAATCATCCATGATCTGGTTTAACTCTAAAGTTAGCATATTAGGAAATCCAGCCGTATGCGTTAAAAGATGTTTGATTTTTATTGGATTATTATTATAACTTAAATTAGAATAATCTTCAGTTAGATATTTGGTAATAGCGTCCTCCAAATTTATTTTTTGTTCCAAAACGGCTTGAGCTATTAACGTACCTGTTAGCACTTTACTTAACGAACCAATTTCGTAAATGGTATTATTTGTAGGTGTGTTTCCTTTTCCTTTTTCCAATTCGCCATCATGCTGAATGTATTCGTTTCCATTATAAAAAACAGCTATAGAAGTGGCATTTATTAGTGAGTCTTGTACCATTTCAGCGGCTACACTATCTATTAATTGTGTAATTTTATACGTGTTGCTTTCAATTTCAATAGCTTGTTTAGTTTTGTTATTGCAGCTTAAAACCATAATAGTTAAGAGCAGTAAAATATATTTTGTCATGATGCTGATAGTGTTTTTTGTGTGAATTATTTTTTAATCCTTAATAATAATTCCGTTTGCCATTTCAGAAGCATTTGGTTTTTCAAACCAGTTTTCCATAAAATCGAAATTTTCTTGACTAACCTCAAATTCAAATGTAGCTCCTTTTTCTTTATTTCGTTTCATAACACGTTCTAGTCGTGTTTCTTTCGGAATATCCAAAAAATGCATTTGGATTTCGAAACTATGAAGTCTGGCAAATGTTCTAAACTTTTCACGATGCTCAAACTTTGAGAGTCCCAAATCTAAAATAGAATCTGTTTTGGCATTTTCTAATTGTTTAACCAAACTCATCATTAATATTTCGGCTCTTTCTATACGTTCTAAAAACCACTCCAAGCCATCATCTGGCTCTTTATCATCTAGAAACAAAGTTTTGTTCCATTGGTCTATAGAAAAAATAATACCGTTTGTTTTTCTTTTTAAATCTGTTGCATAGGTTGTTTTTCCAGAACCTGTATTTCCGACTATTAAGTGAATCATGTTGTTTTTTAAAAATGGTGTAAGCAATTGGATTATTAAAAATAAATAATTTCTTTAGTCTTTACTATATTCCAAAATATCGCCTGGTTGGCAATCCAATGCCTCACAAACAGCTTCCAGTGTGCTAAACCGAATAGCCTTAACTTTACCTGTTTTAAGTTTGGAGAGGTTGGCTAATGAAATATTTACAGTTTCCGATAATTCGTTAAGCGACATTTTACGTGTTGCCATCATAACATCTAGGTTTACAATTATTGCCATAGTTTATACCGTTTCTTCTAGTTCGTCTTGATATGCCACACCTTTGGAGAAAATGGTTGCAATAACATAAATTACGGCTGCCATTAAAATAAATGCCTGTGCATCTGACCAAAAATCTTTTAGCATACTTAGGTCATAGCCTGAATATTGTAAATTCCTGGCACTCTGTTTTCCTATATAGCTTATCAGTCCAATAGAAAACGTATAGTAACTAATTTTGGTAATCTGCTTGGCTACAAACTGATTGAAGGGTTTCTCTAAATCTATTTTAGTAATAAGCACGATGACCAGATAAAACAGATAGGCTTTTAGCATGGCAATAAATAGTACAAAACTATACATACCATAAAACGCCCAAGAGTTTTTAGTATACAACGCTGTTAAATCTAATTTTTGATACAGGTTCCCAATAAATTCTGGTTTAAAAACACTAAATATAAAATTCATAAGTAAGCCGCCTGCTTCTATGCAAAGGCCAACAAAAATGATCCAAGCAACAACTTTGAGGCCTGTAAAAATGAAGGTATTGGTTTGTGACATAATGATGTTAGTTTAAAATTATGTGACAAATATAGTTCAATATTTATTGTTAAACAATAAATATGTTATTTTAAATGATAAATTAATGGTGTTTGGGATTGTGCTGCCGTTTTTGTGTATGGATTATTACGTGTTTGTTTTGGCACAAAACTGCAATTATTTCTATACGTCTTTGTTGGCAAACCGTTTAATTATTTTAATTCAGATAGAAGTTCTTTCTTTTCTTCTTGTGAATAATATTGAGAAAGTTGTAAGCTCTGTTTGAATTTGATTTTGGTTTTTGATGTGTCAAGCCTTAATTGTTGTTGAGCATCTATGATATAGAGATAAGCTTCCGAAAAACTTGGATATTGATTCATTAGTTCATTCCAAACTGTTATTGCTTTTAAATATTCTTCTTCATTATAGAAGCCCCAAGCTTTTCCATTCAATACTCCTAACGAAAAATTCAAGTTATTACCATAATGATTTATTATATTGTTTTTTAATTCAGTAAATACATCTACACTCTTATTTGAGGGGTTGAAAAAAGTGTATTGCTGAATTGACCAGTATTCAAATATGTCATACAGGGCTTCTCCAATTCCCAATCCTGGTACTGCATTATGAAAAGCTCTGGGAAAATAGGAGCCTTTAATATCAATTTTTGAATTTGTATTTTCATTTTTAGCATTTTCAATAGCTCTATAATCTTCGGGATAATCTTTCCCAATTGAATAGCGAAAATATTTTGTATGCTTAATTTCAAGATTATTTAATGTCGAAATTGAATCAATTAAAGAAATATTTTTTTGTTTAAAAAAAGGATCTAATGCTATAACTGCCGATAAATTATCAATATTCTTGGTAAACATTGATGTGGTGAAATGTCCATACCAAGAATGGCCAATTAAAACTCTAAATTGACTTGCTTTAAATTTTGATTCTGCTAAATTTATAATTTCATTAAATAGGTATTTTTCATTTAGATGTGCTTTTCCACTTTCAGACGAAATAGGACTTTTAGCTTCATTAATTCTTCTAGAATTATCAGACTCAATGCTTATAATGATTGAGCGAGGCATCTGTTCAGAAGCCGTTAAATAGTCTATAGTGTTTATTATTTGATTGTGACTTCTAATGTTTTGTCTATCAAAAACTATAATAAGCGGATATTTTTTTTCATTGTTATTTTGCCAATCATCTGGCAATAGGATGGATATTTTTTTTTCGTAGCCCAAATGTGATGATACGAAAGAGGTGTCAATTTTCGATTTATACACACTATATTCCTGTCCAAATAGTATTTGACTTATAAAGATTGTTAAGAAAAAAGATAAAAATATTTTATTCATAGTTATTTTTGAAATGTTTGCCAACGGTTTTGTACACCTTAAGTTAGCATTTTAATTCCTTATTTGTAATTGTAATCATTTTTTAGCTGATTTGGATATGATGATGTTTAATGTTTCATTTACTTTTTTGTATTCATTCCCTGGATTAGCAACAATTTGTGATAACATTCTATTTTTAGTAGCAACAATATTTAAAAATTCATTTTTTGTTTCTTCATTAAAATTTAAATAATTATCAAATCGTTTATTTCGGTCTTTACTGTAAATTGTAAAATGCTTTATATCAAAAGGCACAATAAATTTGTCGAAAAAATTCCTGCTGATTATTTCTTCTTCTTGATAATCTGTTATTAATTCATGCCATTCAATTAATTTATTACTCAGTTCATTGTCTCTTATTACTCCTAGTTTTCCACTATTTATTACAGCATCTATAGAGCTTTTGGAGGGGTTATAAGTATAAGAATAACGAAATACTAAAAGATGCTTTCTTAAAGTATCGATATTAATATCTAATTTATTATAATTTTCTATAATCCAATTGCTGGACTCATAGGATTGTTTATGCATACTGATTGTAAGATCGAATTGCTCTTTGTTTTTTTTGAATTCTTCATGAATTTTTGACAGGTAGTTTTGCTCAAGTCTTTTGTCCTTTCTGTCTTCATTCCAATTATTAATCTGCAATGCAATTAATATTCCAATTACCACAAGTAAAATTTCTCCAATTGCATAAAGCATATATTTGCTAAACTTGTTTTCAGTCAGCATTTTTTGTCTAATTTTTCTAAAGAATTTTATCATTGGTTAGCGGTTTGTCATAATGAAGCACAACGTGTTTGTATATGGTTCAGTTGCGTGGTTAAGCAATTAATTATAAACGGTGTTACATGCTGGTTTTTTATTTTTTATTACAAAAGCACAAAACACTACCCATATTACAAACACCGACTCTATCATTCTTTGATATAAACCGATGTATTCAGAATTCGAGTTAGAAACTAATATATATACAAATAAAACACTTATTGCTCCAAATACAATTGACTGTAAAGAAAACGTATTGTTATTAGGTGATTTTTTTAATCCCAATCCAATTAAAATCATAAAAACAGGAACGAATAAATAAGTTAGTATACCCACAAAATTATGAATTAATTGAGAAGAACTTGGATCAATCAATTCCTTGTTACAACCACTATCACAAGGAAATATTCCAACAACGACTGTGGCCAGTCCATAAAATATTCCAATTCCATAAAACCCTATTTTGAGTAGTTTGGAAGGTTGAAAATATTTCACTCCAAGAAAGCAAAATAAGGTGATAAGAATACCACTTGGGATGTAACCAAATATTCTTAAAATTTTTCCGTATTCAGTGTCAATTGCATAAGATTCACTTATATATTGACTTACTACGTTATAATTTTCAATTAGATATCCGCCTAAAATAGAAGAAACTACAAAAAGGCTAACTCCTACTATTCCAATTGAAAAAGTGATTTTTTTGTTCATTCACTATTATTTTAAACCTCATTTTATGCACTTGCAGGTAACGTTTTGTGTATGGGCTGTGGCGTGTTTAAGCACCTAATTTAGCAAATAAAAACCGCGAGGATTTTTGTAAGTAGGCTAGAGCCAAGCAATTAATTATACACGGCTTAAGTTAGCATTTTAATAAAAACACTAAATTAGGTCTATAAACAAGAAAGCACAAAAGAGAGGAGTAAGGTTAATATACACGCAGAGACTTTGATCTCGTCAACATTGAAAATCCCCTCTCTTTTCTACACAGATTTCGTACAGTTCTATGAGGCTTTTAGACCTCGATTTTAAGTCGTTGAAACTCGCGTAGATTGTCCTTTCAAAAAACATTTTCTTATGAATAAAGATATTAAATATTTTGGAATAGACATTAGCCATTTGGTTTTTGATGTTACAGATTCCGATGGCAATTATTATCAGTTTAAGAACAGGGTTTCTGGTTTTAAAAAGTTTGTAAAACTCCTAAACGAAAACAGTCATTGTGTTATGGAAGCAACAGGCTATTATCATTATCAATTAGCTTATTTCTTGTTGGAATCTGGCATCAAATTGTCTGTAGAAAATCCGTTAGCAGTTAAACGCTTTATCCAGATGAAGCTCTCGAAGATCAAGACAGATAAAAGTGATTCAAAACTGATTTGTGAGTATGCAAAACAGGTAGAATTAAAACTTTGGCAAGGTAATTCTAAACACCAAACAGAATGCTTACAGATGACCAGACTCCTTTCTATGTATACAAAACAGAGCACTATGATAAAGAACAAATTACATGGTGAAGAAGTTTTAGGGTATCCAAGTAAAGCGGTTGTACAATCATTGAAACGTAGTTTAAAACAAGCTAAAAAGGAAATGAAAACCTTGGAAGATAAACTACTAATTTTAGTAAAACAAGAACATCAAGATATGCTAACACGTTTAAAAACCATACCAGGCATTGGTGCGAAAACATCGCTTATGTTGGTGGTTCTTACAGACGGTTTTGAGCGTTTTACAAGCGGAAGTGAATTGTGTAGTTATGCAGGTTTAACGCCTGTAATTAGAAAGAGCGGAAGCAGTGTAAAAGGACGACCTCGCATCAGCAAGATAGGCAACCAGAAGCTCCGTAATTTATTATTTATGTGCAGTTTTAACGCATGTAAATACAACAAGGCATGCAGGGAAATTTATGAACGAATAATAGCAAAAGGAAAGAGTAAAAAATTGGCGTTAATAGCTGTTTGTAATAAGCTGCTAAAACAGGCTTTTGCAATTGCTAAATCAGGACTAATATATGAGGATACTTACAGAGGTAACTTGGTGAAAAATTAATTCAATTTTTCTTGTTTTTTACCACAGTACTTT
>DIAL01000102.1:0-430 GCA_002414705.1 Flavobacteriaceae bacterium UBA5079 | reverse complement strand
GTTTTTTACCACAGTACTTTGTTACCACACGTTTTTATTCGGTTATTCCTATTTGTTTTAATTCAGCAAGTTCTAAAATTAATTTAGTGGATTTAAAAAAATCTTCAAATTTTGTTCCTAATAAATCAGAGTGAACTCCTTTTATATGATATTCAAATCCATTATCAGCGTCTCCAACACCAATCGTGAATGTTGCGCTTTCACTCATCAGTCCAGTATCAATTATTAAGTCTTTTACTGAAATTTTAAAAATTGATTTCAAAACCTTATTATAATCCTTCATTGTTATTTTCCGAATTATTGGGTTTGAGTAATCCAATTCAGATTCTTTTTCTTTAAAAATTTTTAAGCTAACAATACCAGATTTAGAGTCAGGTTTTATTGTTATCATATATTCCGTATCAATTCCAAAACTCCAATGACTTAAGTG
>DIAL01000109.1:21989-23896 GCA_002414705.1 Flavobacteriaceae bacterium UBA5079 | reverse complement strand
TGAAACTAAATTTACTAACAGCTCCTGCTCTTAAAAATGCAAAAAGCGCCACCAATTGAACAACAAAAAAATAGACTAAAACTTGAAGTAAATACTTTTGAGATAGATTATCAAATATTAAATACAAAATGGTTGTCAAGTAAAGGAAACTTAAAATTAAAAACGGCATCAACCTTGAAACTTTAAAAACATTTTCGTTGAAAAAACAGCGCATAAAAAATATTTTGGCAGATAGATAAAAGAGAAGTGCTACATTAAAAAGTATAAAGTTATCTCGATTTATAAAAACAATATCGCCAATTAAAAACAAGGATAGCGCTATGAGAATCATTTCCAGTCGTTTTACCTGAACATGAGACGCGTTAAAATAAACATATCCTATCAATAATAAGGTAGCAAATGGCTTGGTTAAATATCTAAATGCTTCAGTTTCTGGATTAAACTTCATAGAAACATCCATAAAAAGAAAGAAAATAAAAATCAATAAAAAACCAATTTCATTTTTATATAATTTTTCTGATATATTTTTCAATCTTAATATAATCATATTGTGTGCGCTTGTGTTTCTAAAAAATTATGCTTTTCTAAACTTCTTGGTTTCTTCAAATACATGTTCTAAAATAGCTGCATCTTGAGCTGTAAATTCTATGTCACGCCTGGACATAACAACTTCAGCTACTTCAAAAGCCTTTTTAGTTAAATAGGTTGTAAAACCACTACTTCCTCCCCAAGAAAAACTAGGTACAAAATTTCTAGGAAATCCACTACCAAAAATATTAGCACTTACACCAACTACAGTACCCGTATTAAACATGGTATTTATCCCGCATTTACTATGATCACCCATCATAAGTCCGCAAAATTGCAATCCTGTTTTAGCAAAACCTTCTGTTTGGTAATCCCATAGGCGCACTTCGGCATAATTATTCTTTAAATTGGAATTATTAGTATCTGCGCCTAAATTGCACCATTCTCCTAAAACAGAATTTCCTAAAAAGCCATCATGACCTTTATTAGAATAGCCAAAAATAACCGAGTTAGTCACCTCTCCTCCTACTTTACTATGTGGTCCAATAGTTGTTGGTCCATAAATTTTAGAAGCCATTTTCACAGTTGCATGTTCGCATAACGCAAAAGGGCCACGAATAACACTGCCTTCCATAATTTCAGCATCTTTACCAATATAAATTGGACCATTTGATGCATTCAACGTTACAAAATTTAAACTAGCGCCTTCTTCAATAAAAACAGATTCAGCATGCATGGTGTTAACCGTTGCTGGAATAGGTTGAGATTGTCTATTATTCGTAATCAGTTCAAAATCGTCTTGAATAGCGTCACCATTTTTTGAGAATATATCCCAAGTATTTTCGACTTTTAAAACGGACTCGGAATATTCAATAGCTTCATACGCATCAAAATCTATCTCCTCTTGAGATTCTTTTGTAAAAAACGCAATCACATCTTCATCTTTAAATATGGCCTGATTTTCACCCAAGTCCTTAATCATAGTAACCAATTCTTCATTTGGTAAATAGGACGCGTTAATCATGACATTCTGTTCCATTTCAACCATAGGATACTTATCAGATAAATACCCTTCCGTTACCGTAGTTGTTGTAGAACCTAAATATAGCTCCCATTTCTCGCGAATGGTTAAAATGCCTATACGAATATCTGCAACTGGTCTTGTGTATGTAAATGGCAATAAATTATTGCGAGATGGACCATCAAAAAGAATATAGTTCATGAGAAAAGTGTTTTGGTAAAAATAAAAAAAGCCTTTCAATAGTTGAAAGGCTTTTAGAAATATATTTAAGACTAAATTTATTTTTTAAATTTAGCGTATTTAGTTTTAAACTTGTCAATACGACCAGCAGTATCTATTAATTTAGATTTACCAGTGT
>DIAL01000109.1:17632-21927 GCA_002414705.1 Flavobacteriaceae bacterium UBA5079 | reverse complement strand
CCAGTGTAAAAAGGGTGTGATGTTCTAGAAATTTCCATTTTAATTAATGGATATTCAACACCTTCCACTTCTAAAGTTTCGTTTGTATTTGCTGTAGACTTTGTTAAAAAAACATCGTCATTAGACATGTCTTTAAATGCTACTACTCTATAATTTTCTGGATGTATTTCTTTTTTCATCGCTAAATGCTTTAATATCTTAACTTTTTCGAGGTGCAAATTTAAGCAATTTTAATAACTATGCAATACTTTTTCAAATTATTTATCTTTAATTAGTCATAATAATAAATTCTTAAAATATCTGCATAATTTTCTAATAGCTTTCTTACTTGTCGCTTCAAGAAATAAAAGTAATCAAGTTCTTGTAAAGAAACAATAGCAGGTATTTAAAACATAGTTTCTTGTAACGTTTTGCTATATTTGTTTACTAACTTTTTATAATTAACTAAAAAAAACTAATTACATGGAAACCTCTACTAAATCAATTGCAATTAATTACGGCCTTTATTTAGGCGGAATATTATCATTACTTACCGTAACGGCTTATGCTATTAATCTGGATTTATTCACTAAATGGTGGTTTGGAATTGCCATGATGATTTTGGTCATTGTTCTAGGGATTATGTCTTCCATGAAATCAAGAAGTTCATTAAATGGATTTATAAACTTTAAAGGTGCATTTTCATCTTTCTTCATTACAGTTCTTGTTGGTATAGCTATTAGTACTATTGTAAGCTATGTTATATTTAATGTTGTTGATCCAGACGCAGCTGGAATATTACAAGAAAAAATTCTGGCTTCGCAAGTTGAAATGATGCGTAATTTCGGTGCTCCAGAAGAATCTATAGCTCAAGTAGTTGAAGAAATGGAAAAGCAAGAAAACTTATACTCACTAGGTAATATTCTACAATCTTTAGCATTCCAACTTGTTGGTTTTAGCATTGTTGGTCTTATAGTTGCTTTAGTTGTTAAAAAAGAAGATGTTGAAGCTTAAATAAATTCTTTACTTTTGATGTTTCACCTATGAAAGCACATACATGAACATATCAGTAGTCATACCACTACTTAACGAACAAGAATCTTTAAAAGAACTACATGATTGGATTGCAAATGTTATGCAATCCAATCATTTTTCTTATGAAATTCTTTTTATTGATGATGGCAGTACAGATGATTCTTGGAAAATCATTCAACAACTATCAGAAAAAAATAGTAGCGTAAAAGGAATTCAGTTTTTACGAAATTTCGGGAAATCGCAAGCCTTACACGCTGGTTTTGAAAAAGCTGAAGGCGCTGTTATTATTACCATGGATGCCGATCTTCAAGATAATCCAGAAGAAATTCCTGAATTATACAATATGATTATTTCGGATGGTTTTGATATGGTTTCTGGATGGAAGAAAAAACGCTACGATTCCGTACTTTCTAAAAACATGCCCTCTAAATTATTTAATTGGGCAGCCAGAAAAACATCAGGTGTAAAACTCAACGATTTTAACTGTGGGCTAAAAGCATACAGACAAAATGTTGTTAAAAACATTGATGTAAACGGCGAAATGCATCGCTATATTCCTGTACTAGCAAAAAATGCAGGTTTTACCAACATTGGTGAAAAAGTGGTTCAACATCAAGCTAGAAAATATGGTGAAACAAAATTTGGAATGGACCGATTTATTCATGGTTTTCTTGACTTAATTACCATTTGGTTTATTTCCAGATTTGGAAGAAGACCCATGCATTTATTTGGCGCACTTGGCGTGATGATGTTTGCCATTGGATTTGCGTTTTCCTTTTATTTAGGAATTGATAAACTATTTTTAAATCCTGGTAGTCGACTTATTACAGACAGACCACAGTTTTTTATTGCCTTGGTTACCATGATTATTGGAACCCAATTTTTCGTTGCAGGATTTTTAGGCGAAATTATATTGAGAACCAAAGAAAACAGAAAACGCTATTTAGTTAGAGACGCTATTTAAGCGTTTATCCAACAACAATTTTTTAAGAATTACGTACTTTTGTACGCTATTTAGTATAACTATGATACATATTAAACCTGAATTATTAGCACGTGTAAACGCATGGTTAACGCCTACTTTTGATGAAGAAACTAAAAATTATATAAAAAATTTAATGGCCACCAATTCCAAGGAATTGGAAGAAGCTTTTTATAAAGATTTAGAATTTGGAACAGGTGGTATGCGTGGTGTTATGGGAATCGGTACCAACCGAATTAATAAATACACGCTTGGAAAAAACACACAAGGTTTAAGCAATTACTTAAAAGATAGTTTTCCTGGCGAAATTATAAAAGTTGCCATTGCTTTCGATTGTAGACATAACAGCCAATCTCTAGCCAAACTAGTAGCTGATGTGTTTTCAGCAAATAATATAGAAGTCTTTTTATTTGAAGATTTACGTCCTACTCCAGAACTATCATTCACACTAAAACATTTAAAATGTCATTGTGGTATAGTACTAACGGCCTCTCATAACCCACCAGAATACAACGGTTTTAAAGTATATTGGCAAGATGGTGGTCAATTGGTTCCGCCTCAAGATGCCGAAATTATTGCCGAAATTAATCGATTAGAATATTCAGAAATTAATTTTGAAGCACAAGAACCGCTTATTCATTTTATAGGCGAAGCACTTGATAATGTATTTATAAATGCCTCTGTAAAAAATGGCAGCTTTAAAACGAATCAGGAAGCAAAAGATAATTTAAATATTGTTTTTACATCCTTACATGGAACATCTATTACTATTATTCCTGAAACCTTAAAACGAGCTGGCTACAACAACATTCATATTGTTGAAGAACAAGCCAAACCAGATGGTAATTTTCCAACGGTAAAATCGCCAAACCCTGAAGAACCTGCTGCATTAAAAATAGCTTTAGAATTAGCAGAAAAAGTGCAAGCAGACATAGTTATTGGAACCGATCCAGATAGCGATCGTGTTGGTATTGCCGTTAGAGATTTAGATAATAACATGATTATTCTTAATGGAAATCAAGCCATGATTGTCATGACCGAGTTTCTATTAAAACAATGGAAAAATTCCAACAGAATTAAAGGAAAAGAATTTATTGGATCTACCATAGTTTCTACTCCAATGATGAAAAATTTAGCAGATGCTTATAACGTAGAATGTAAAATTGGTTTAACGGGTTTTAAATGGATTGCTAAAATGATAAAAGACTTCCCAGAACTTAATTTTATTGGTGGTGGCGAGGAAAGTTTTGGGTTTATGGTTGGCGATTTTGTTCGCGATAAAGATGCCGTAACCGCTACCCTATTGGCTTGCGAAATTGCAGCGCAAGCAAAAGCGCATGGCAGTTCCATTTATGAAGCACTAATTAATTTATATGTAGAACATGGTTTTTATAAAGAACGCCTAATTTCAATTACAAAAAAAGGTATTGAAGGTGCTCAAGAAATAAAACAAATGATGTTTGATGCACGTGAAAACCCATTAAAAACGGTTAATAATTCTAGAGTTATTAAAATTGAAGATTATCAGTTATCCCAATCTAAAGATTCGTTAAATGGTCATATAGAACAAATCCATATTCCAAAATCCAACGTTTTAATTTATTATTTAGAAGATGGTAGCCAAATAGCCTTAAGACCAAGCGGAACTGAACCAAAAATTAAATTCTACATTAGCGTTCATACATCTCTGGAAAACGCTGCAGCTTTTCAAGCAACAGAAAAGAAGTTGGAAGCACATATAGATGCTATTATTAAAGACATGAAGTTGTAATATGAAAAAAATAATCCATCAACTACTACCATTTATCAAGAAGTTTAAGATTCATGTTATCTTAAATATATTTTTCAATTTATTATATGCTTTATTTAGCTCACTAGCTTTTATAGCGCTAATTCCGATGTTAAATGTCTTGTTTGACAAAACTACGGTTGTAAAAACTGCACCTGTTTGGACTGGTATAGGCAATATTAAGGATTATGGACAAAATTTACTTAATTATAAAGTCAGTGGCTATTTAACCGACGGCAACGCACAAATGGCATTATTAATAGTAATTGCAATTGTTATTTCAACCTTTTTATTAAAAAACATCTTTGGTTATTTAGCCATGCAGCACGTCATGTACTTAAGAAATGGCGTATTAACTGATTTAAGAAAAGATATGTACCAAAAAATAATTCAATTACCCTTGAGTTTCTATTCAAAAAGACAAAAAGGTGATGTTATGGCGCGTATTTTAGGTGATATTAATGAAATGCAAAATTCCTTTTTTATCATTTTGGAACTTATTGTTAGAGG
>DIAL01000109.1:16221-17527 GCA_002414705.1 Flavobacteriaceae bacterium UBA5079 | reverse complement strand
GATGTTTACTATAAGCTGGGAATTATCTGTTTTTGTATTATGTTTTATTCCTTTAGCTGGTTTTTTAATCTCTAGAATTGGAAAAAGTTTAAAAAGCAATTCACTAAAAGCCCAGCAAGAATCTGGTAAATTAATTTCAATTGTTGAAGAATCGTTAACCGGTTTAAAAATTGTAAAAAGTTATACTGCAGAACCTATTTTTACCAAAAACTTCACCACTTCAGCAGATAGAATTTTAAAATTATCCAACAAAATTGGCGTGAAAAACAATTTAGCTGGACCTGTCAGTGAGGTATTAGGAATCGCTACTATTGCCGTATTATTATGGTATGGTGGTAAATTAGTGCTAATTGATGAGATTATTGAAGGCACCACATTTATTGCGTTTATGGGTTTAGCCTATGCTATTTTAACACCAGCAAAAGCCATAAGTAAAGCGAGTTATAAGGTTAAAAATGGTATGGCAGCAGCCGATCGTGTTTTTGAAATTTTACACGAAGCAGACAACATGAAAGATAATCCTGATGCTATAGATTTCAAAGAGTTTAAAGATAAAGTATCCATAAATAATATTTCATTTAAATACGATGATGATCTGGTGCTTAAAAACTTTAGTGTTCAAGTAGACAAAGGCAAAACCGTAGCTCTTGTTGGACAATCTGGTAGTGGAAAAAGCACCATTGCTAATTTAGTTACCCGTTTTTATGATGTAAACGAAGGTAATATTACCATAGACGGAATAGACATTAAAAACATGACTAAAAAGTCATTACGAGATCAAATGGGACTAGTCACTCAAGATTCTATATTGTTTAATGATTCCATAAAAAACAATATTTTAATCGGTAAACCTAGTGCTACAGATGATGATGTTATTGATGCTTTAAAAATAGCCAATGCTTGGGAATTTGTCCAGCAATTACCAAATGGTATTAATACCAATGTTGGCGATGCTGGTAATAATTTTTCAGGTGGACAAAAACAACGTTTAAGTATTGCGCGTGCGGTTCTGAAAAACCCACCAATTATGATTCTGGATGAAGCCACTTCGGCTTTAGATACCGAAAGCGAACGTTTAGTTCAAGTAGCTTTGGAGAACATGATGAAAAACAGAACATCCATTGTTATTGCGCATCGCTTATCCACGATTCAGAATGCCAATTTAATTGTTGTTATGCAACACGGTCAAATTGTAGAACAAGGCACACACACCGAGCTTATGGATAAAAACGGTATGTACCGTAAATTGGTAGAAATGCAGAGTTTTGAGTAGGTTTTCAAATAAGGATTAAGATAAAAGAGAATA
>DIAL01000109.1:9697-16151 GCA_002414705.1 Flavobacteriaceae bacterium UBA5079 | reverse complement strand
TAACCATTTTAATGTGTTTTTTCTTGTCTTCCATTCTTTAATCTTGATTCTATTTTCTTTGTTCTATTTTCTCTTTTCACTGAATCCAGAAAACAGATTTAGAATCTCTCATTAAACTTTTTTACCTTCTGCTAGTCTAAAGTAAAAATTCATTTGTGAATACCGAAATCCAATTAGTAACCGATTTAAAAACTGAAAGCACGCGTCATGTGGCTTTCAATGAATTGGTATCGCAATACAAAGAGCGGTTATATTGGCATATTCGGCATATTGTAAAATCGCACGACGACACAGACGATGTTTTACAGAATACCTTTTTAAAAATTTACAGAAATATTGAAAACTTCAAAGGCGATAGTAAATTGTTTTCTTGGATGTATCGCATAGCAACCAATGAGGCCATTACATTTATTAATAAGAGAGCCAAACAAATGCAAATAACCAATGAAGAAGCCCAAAATTTAGTCATTGAAAACATGCAAGCCGACGTTTATTTTGAAGGTGACGCTATTCAGTTAAAATTACAATGTGCTATTGCTAAATTACCAGAGAAGCAACAATTGGTTTTTAATATGAAATATTTTCAAGATTTAAAGTATAAAGATATGGCCGAAATTTTAGACACCAGCGAAGGTGCTCTAAAAGCATCCTACCATATAGCTGTAAAGAAAGTAGAAAATTACCTATTAAATGATTAAACCTTTTTAAGAATATTCAGTCTAAATAGTAATGAAAAACACTAAATTACATATCAATAAAAATTCAGGTTTTAAAACACCCGATAATTACTTTAAAGATTTTGAAGAAACGCTTTTAAGCGAAATTACACTCAAAGAAAAAAGTAAGTCATCTGGTTTTTTGGTTCCAGAAAACTATTTTGAAACATTTAAAGTTTCAGAATTTGATACTGTTTCAAATAAAAACAAGACCTCCAAAGTCATTTCTTTACTCTCTAAAAAAAACTGGCTTTATGCTGCTAGCATAGCTGCAATAGCAATTTTAATTATTAGTTTACCAGATTTTAATAAATCGGTAAATTTTTCATCATTAGATAACGAAAGTATTGAAAACTATATCCTTTCAAATGATTACGAATCGTCCACTTTAAATAATCTTATTATAGATCCATCAGCTTTTGAAGATGCTATTTATAATGAAGCTTTGAGTGATATATCATTAGAAAATTATTTGTATAATAATTCAGATCTTGAAGATCTTGAATAAGATTAAAATGCATATTATGAAACAGACTATTTTAATAGTATTTGCTATATTAATAAGCACCGTTGGTTTTTCTCAAAATCATGATGACCATCATGAAAAAATTAAAACCTTAAAGGTGGCTTATATAACCGAAAAATTAAGTCTTTCTCAAACAGAGGCTCAAAAATTTTGGCCTATTTACAACAAGTTTGAAGATGATTACGATGCTTTACGCGATGCTAGTTCAGAGAGGCGTAAGTCTATTGATATGGAAAATATATCAGAAGCTGAAGCTAAAAAATTAATTACTGAAATGAACGAACTTTCTAATAACAGACATCAGTTATTTCAGAAATATATGACAGACCTACAAACAGTCTTATCTGCAAAAAAAATTGTTCTACTAAAAAAAGTAGAAGACGATTTTAAACGTAAAATGTTTGAAGAATATAAAAACAGACACGGAAAATCTAGAAGAACACCATAATAAAAAAGCAGCCAATTGACTGCTTTTTTTATCGCTTAAATAGTAATTTACTAATTCGTCCTTGTCCAGATGAATAGGCAACACTATCATTTAAAAAACGAACAGAATAGAACCCTTCATCTGATAAGTGTTTCCATGTTATACCATAGTCATCAGAGTAATCTATTCCATTAAATCCAACTGCTAATAATTCTTTACCTGCACTATTAGCAACATACTGAACACAACTACGATATCCTGGCTCTTTATTTTCAGCAACCAATTGCCAAGTTTTTCCGCCATCTGTAGTCCTAATTTTATTTGAAGTATTGTTTTCAGGATTCGTGTAATCGCCTCCAATAGCAAAACCGTTATTTTCATCATAAAAAGCTATGGAATAAATACCCTCGGTTTCTTTTTTATTGATTATTGGCGTTTGTACAACATTCCAAGAAAAACCTTTATCTGGAGACATAAAAACGCGTCCTGCTGTTGTTGCAATCCAAGTATTATTTCCAACAATTGCAATATTCGTATTACTAGCAGCAAATGCACCTTCGCCATCTAAACCTTTTGGCAAATCCATACACGGTATTTTATGCCATGTATTTCCTCCATCTCTAGTTATAATAATACTTAAACAAGTATCGGTTGTATCACCAATAGCAATACCTTCTTGTTTATTCCAAAACGCCATAGCATCATAAAACACCTTCTCATGAACTTCTTTATAAACCAATTCCATGGTTCCCAAATTGGATGTTTTAAATAATAGTGCTGGATTTCCAACGCTTAACATAAAGAAATCTTGGGTGTTATTAGCAATAGCACGGAATTCCAAATTGAGTGAATCGAATGTCTGTTCAGAAATCAACCACCTGTCTGATTCCATATTATATAATCCATACCTGTTTTTATTAGAGCCAAAGGCTAAACTTTTAGCGTCCAAAATTTCTAAAGCGCGTATACTTAAAGTAGAATCTTCTAAAATAGTTTCAATTTCAACGTTTGTAATGGATTTCCAAGGTTTCTCTGAAGTGTTCTTGCAAGCTAACGTAGTTAATGTTAATAGTAGTAGAATTAAACATCTCATGGCTGATTATTTTGTATAAAAATAGAAAAGCAAAACGAATTATTAGATAAACTTCTAAAGAAATAAAGTTTATGTACCTTTGCCTGTTTTTAAATAACAAAAAAGTAAGCCGAAAAAAATTCACAAAAAAACTTCGGAATACGACATATACATAAAGAATGCGATTACACAGAAACTTATGTTTTGCCGTAATAGACGGTTTAACACTTATATTTAATGAAGGAAAATATGCTGATAAAGTTATTCAGCAACTATTAAAACGCGATAAACGTTGGGGAAGTCGCGATCGCGGTTTTGTAGCCGAAACGACTTACGAAATAGTAAGATGGAAACGTTTATACTCTGAAATAGCTGAAGTAAAAGAACCGTATAGTCGCGAAGATTTATGGCGAGTTTTTGCTGTTTGGGCAACATTAAGAGGTATAAAACTACCCGATTGGAAATATTTTGAAAGCACACCTTCACGTAAAATTAAAGGGCGTTTTGACGAACTTTCTAAAATTAGAAAATACAAAGAATCTATTCCAGATTGGATGGATGAATTGGGTGTTAAAGAATTAGGTGAAGCTGCTTGGACCAAAGAAATTGCTGCTTTAAATGAACAAGCTGACGTTATTTTGCGCGTTAATACGCTTAAAACTACCAAAGAAAAGCTGCAAGCTGAATTATTCGATTTAGAAATTGAAACCGAATTTATAAAAGATTATCCAAATGCCTTAAAACTTAAAGAGCGTGCTAACGTGTTTACATCTGATGCGTTTAAAAATGGACATTTTGAAGTTCAGGATGCATCATCGCAATTGGTAGCTGAATTTTTAAATGTGGAACCTGGTATGCGTGTTGTAGATACGTGTGCTGGAGCTGGTGGAAAAACATTACACATAGCATCGTTAATGGAAAATAAAGGGCAAATTATTGCTTTAGATATTTATGCCAATAAACTGAATGAATTAAAACGTCGCGCCAAGCGAAATGGTGCGCACAATATTGAACCAAGACATATAGATTCTACAAAAGTTATCAAAAAATTATACGATAAAGCTGATCGTGTTTTAATTGATGCACCTTGTTCAGGTTTGGGCGTTTTACGAAGAAATCCAGATGCTAAATGGAAATTAGAACCTGAATTTTTAGATAAAATAAGGATTACACAACAAGAAATTCTTCAGCAATATTCACGAATTGTAAAACCTGGTGGCCAATTAGTTTATGCAACTTGTTCGGTTTTACCGTCTGAAAATCAGAATCAAGTGAACGCGTTTTTAGCTTCAGAAGCTGGAGCAGATTTCACGTTTATTAAAGATAATAAAGTACTAGCCTCAAAAACAGGTTTCGACGGTTTTTATATGGCTCGCCTTCAAAGAAAATAAAAATTACAAGCATGAAAAAACTTTACACCTTAATTGTTTTATTAGTTAGCACGGTTGCTTTTGCCCAAGTTCCAGCTAATTACTACAGTACTGCAACAGGAACAGGCTTTACATTAAAAACCCAATTAAAAAACATTATTGATACAGACAATAATGGTTTAACACCTGAATATTTCCATAACGATCAAGGTTATGACGCTATGGATGGTTTTATTTCTACTTATGAATTAGATACCTATTATGAACCTGGAAGTAATACAATTTTAGATCCGTATTCTGAAAATCCAAATGGTCCAGATCCATATACGTTTGCACCCGGAACGGATGAATGTGGCGAATATAGTATTGAAGGCGATTGCTATAATAAAGAACACGTTATTCCGCAATCGGTTTTTAGTCAAGCTCTACCAATGCGAAGTGATGCGCACGCATTATTACCAACTGATGGCCGTGTAAATGGCTTTAGAAGTAATTTTCCATTTGGAAGAGTTGACGACTCCAACTTAACAAGTCAAAGTGGTATTTCAAACCCAACACAAAATGGCTCAAAATTAGGTGGCAATTTAAACAGTGGCTATTCAGCAGGATATACTGCAACAGTTTTTGAACCTATTGATGAGTTTAAAGGTGATATAGCACGTATATATTTCTATTTTGCAACACGCTATGAAGATCAAGTCAATTCTTGGGGAAGTTACCCAATGTTTAATGGCACTTCAGATGTGGTTTTTGATAGTACGTTTTTAAATATTTTACTACAATGGCATACAATGGATCCTGTTTCTCAAAAGGAAATTGATAGAAATGATAATATTTTTTACAACCATCAAACCAATAGAAACCCTTATGTAGACCATCCTGAATATGTAAATGCCATTTGGAATCCAACACCAGATAATGAGGCTCCTTCTACTCCTATTAACTTAACGGCTTCAAATCCGACAGATAATTCAATTGAATTAAATTGGACAGCATCAACAGATAATATAGCAGTTGTTTCTTATGATATTTATGTTGGAGGCACAAATTCTTTTAACACATCTTCAACTACATTTAATGTTCCAGGATTATCAGCTGACACAAACTACTGCTTTACAGTTAAAGCGAAAGATGCTGCTGGTAACGAATCAGATTTTAGTAATCAAGCTTGTGAAACTACAACCAATACCAATACTGGAAATACCGTTTGTGCATCTGAAACATTTTCGAATTTAACTACAGGTTCTTCTTCTTATGACACCAGAACTTGGACAGGTGACAATGGCTTTACTTGGACTGCAACAAATGCTAGAACTGACCAGAGTATCGTTGGTGCTGCCGTAACAATTGATGTTAGAAATAGTACTCAAGGCGCTTTAACATCTCCAACAATTGGTGGTGGTATTAGAAACCTGACCGTTTCAACACAAAGAAGTTTTGGAGGCGGATCAGGCACCTTAGATGTTTTAGTAAATGGTATGAATCAAGGAACCGTTCCGTATAGCGATACGGTTCAAACAACCACCATATCAGATATAAATATTGAAGGTGTAGTAACTGTTGTTATATCTGAAAGCACAACTGGAGGAGATCGTGTAACAATAGATAATTTATCATGGACATGTTACTCGAGTTTAAGTGTAACCGAATTTAGTTTGTCTGACATTTCTATCTATCCAAATCCAGTAAAAAATAATTTAAACATTAACTTAAATAGTCCTAAAGAAACACAAATAGACATTTACAATGTACTTGGCAAAAAAGTGATTTCTAAAGTTATCTATAAATCTGATGTTATAAATACAGAGCAAATAAGCAGAGGGATTTATATAATTAGAATGAAACAGGATGAAACTACAATAAGCAAAAAGCTTATTAAACGATAAACCTAAAAGCGACTTTAACGAGTCGCTTTTTTTATAGTTAATAAACACGTGAATAACTCACTTTTTTCAATACTATAAATAGTAATTATTACATCGAAAAAAAGTAAATTTGCATTTTACTAAACCTGTCTGCTTAATAGGCTGGCAACTATAACTCAACCATAATGATTCATTTCTTCGGAAACCAAAACAGTAAAATCTTTGCTGTTCAAGCAACAAAAGAATTATCAACAGAAACCACCTCTAAATTAGTGTGGTTATTTGGCAACCAGCCAAAAATAGAACAAGCATCATTGGATGCTTTTTTTGTTGGACCTCGTGCTGCCATGATTACACCTTGGAGTACGAATGCTGTTGAAATAACCCAAAACATGGGAATTCAAGGTATTATTCGTATTGAAGAATTTCTGGCAGTCTCTGAAGATTTCAAGGGTTTTGACCCCATGATTTCAGAAAA
>DIAL01000109.1:5916-9605 GCA_002414705.1 Flavobacteriaceae bacterium UBA5079 | reverse complement strand
AAAATATCAGAGTTTAAATCAAGAATCATTTACCATCAATATTCAACCTGAATCCATTTTAAATATTGAAGATATTTCGGCCTACAACCAACTAGAAGGTTTAGCATTAAACGATGAAGAAGTTGATTATTTAAATAGTGTATCAAAAAAAATTGGCCGACCGTTAACCGATTCGGAAGTTTTTGGATTCTCTCAAGTCAACTCGGAACACTGTCGTCATAAAATATTTAATGGAACTTTTGTTATAGATGGCCAAGAAAAACCAACATCACTTTTCAAATTAATTAAAGAAACATCCAAGCAACATCCAAATACAATTGTCTCTGCTTATAAAGATAATGTGGCTTTTGTAAAAGGACCAAGAGTCCAACAATTTGCGCCAAAAACTGCTGATAAGCCCGATTTTTATCAAATAAAAGACTTTGATTCTGTTATTTCGCTTAAAGCAGAAACACACAATTTCCCAACTACTGTAGAGCCTTTTAATGGAGCTGCAACCGGTTCTGGTGGTGAAATTCGTGATAGATTAGCTGGTGGAAAAGGATCCTTACCATTAGCAGGAACAGCAGTTTACATGACGGCATATTCCAGATTAGAAGCTAACCGTTTTTGGGAAGAAAAAATGGAAGCACGTCCTTGGCTGTACCAAACGCCAATGGATATTTTAATAAAAGCCTCTAATGGCGCTTCCGATTTTGGAAACAAGTTTGGACAACCACTTATTTGTGGTTCTGTTTTAACGTTTGAACACGAAGAAAATCCATCTTCAAGTGATGCAAAAGCAAGAAAATTGGGTTATGACAAAGTGATTATGCAAGCTGGCGGAATTGGCTACGGTAAAGCTGATCAAGCTTTAAAAGACAAACCAAAAGTTGGTGACAAAATTGTAATTCTTGGTGGTGAAAACTACAGAATTGGCATGGGAGGAGCAGCGGTGTCATCAGCAGACACAGGAGAATTTGCATCAGGAATTGAATTAAATGCCGTACAACGTTCTAACCCAGAAATGCAAAAACGTGCTGCAAATGCGGTTCGTGGCATGGTAGAAAGCGATGAAAATTTCATTGTTTCTATTCACGATCATGGTGCTGGTGGTCATTTAAATTGCTTATCTGAATTAGTAGAAGATACAGGTGGAAATATTGATTTAGACAAATTACCTGTTGGAGACCCTACGCTTTCTGCCAAAGAAATTATTGGCAACGAATCGCAAGAACGTATGGGATTAGTTATTGCTGAAAAACATATTGAAACCTTGCAAAAAATTGCCGAACGTGAACGCTCTCCAATGTATACAGTTGGTGATGTTACAGGTGATGATCGTTTTACTTTTGAATCTAAAACCAAAGGCGACAAACCAATGGATTTAGCGTTGGAAGACATGTTTGGAAGTTCGCCAAAGACAATCATGACAGATACTACTGTTGTTAGAAAATATAAGAATCCACGATATAAATCGAAGAATTTCCTCATCTATTTAGACCAAGTTTTACAGCTAGAAGCTGTAGCCTGTAAAGATTGGTTAACCAATAAAGTTGACCGTTGTGTTGGTGGAAAAGTAGCCAAACAACAATGTGCTGGACCCTTACAATTACCACTAAATAATTGTGGCGTTATGGCTCTAGATTACAAAGGAAAAGAAGGGATTGCAACCGCTGTTGGTCACGCGCCAATTTCGGGTTTAATTTCAGCTAAAGCTGGAAGTAGAAATGCTATTACAGAAGCGCTTACCAATATTATTTGGGCACCTTTAAAGGATGGATTACACAGTGTTTCATTATCTGCAAACTGGATGTGGCCTTGTAAAAATGAAGGAGAAGATGCCAGACTTTATGAGGCAGTAGAAGCTGTTTCTGAATTTGCTATCGATTTAGGAATTAACGTTCCAACTGGTAAAGATTCGCTTTCCATGAAACAGAAATACCAAAATGAAGAGGTTATTTCTCCCGGAACAGTTATTATTTCTGCTGCCGGAAATTGTAACGATATTTCGAAAGTTGTAGAACCTGTTTTGCAAAAAAATGCCGGTAACATCTATTATATAAATATATCCCAAGACGATTTTAAATTAGGAGGAAGTTCATTTAACCAAACCTTAAATGCCATTGGAAATGAAACGCCAGATGTTACTAATCCAGACTTTGTAAAAACAGTTTTTAATACCATTCAAGAATTAATCATATCTGGTAAAATTATAGCTGGTCATGATGTAGCTTCAGGTGGATTAATTACTACACTTTTAGAAATGTGTTTTGCCGATATCAATTTAGGAGCCGAATTGGATGTTACTAATTTAGGCGAAGAAGATTCTATAAAACTCTTATTCTCTGAAAACGCAGGACTCGTTTTTCAAGCTGCAGATGACTCGGTAGAGCAATTATTAACAGATGCGAATATTGAATTCTTTAACATTGGTAAAGTTCAGGAAAGTGATGTGTTAAGTATTATTAATAATAATGAAGTGTTTACATTAACAATCTCCAGATTACGAGATGTTTGGTATAAAACATCCTTCCTACTCGATCAAAAACAAACAGCAAATGGTTTAGCTCAAGACCGTTTTGATAATTATAAAAAACAACCGTTAAATTTTGTTTTTCCTGAAAATTTCACAGGAAAACTTCCTGTCATTCAAAACGCAAATGAAGAATCGAAACCAAAAGCGGCAATTTTACGTGAAAAAGGCTCTAATTCTGAACGCGAAATGGCAAATGCTATGTATTTGGCTGGTTTTGATGTTAAAGATGTACACATGACGGATTTAATTTCTGGTCGTGAAACGCTTGAGGATATTCAATTTATTGGTGCTGTTGGCGGTTTTTCAAACTCTGATGTTTTAGGCTCTGCAAAAGGTTGGGCTGGTGCATTTTTATATAATGAAAAAGCCAATACAGCTTTAAAGAATTTCTTCAAACGTGAAGACACATTATCTGTTGGTATTTGTAATGGAGCACAACTATGGATGGAATTAGAACTTGTTAATCCAGATCATAAAACACATGGAAAGTTAACATATAATGAGTCTCACAAACACGAAAGTTCATTTACTTCAGTAGAAATTCAAAAGAATAATTCAGTCATGCTATCATCTTTAGAAGGTTCCAAACTAGGTGTTTGGATTTCTCATGGTGAAGGGAAATTTAGCTTACCCAATGAAGAGAAAGATTACAGTATTGTAGCCAAATATGGTTATGAAGGCTATCCTGCAAATCCTAATGGATCAGATTTCAATACAGCTATGATGTGCGATAAAACGGGTAGACATTTAGTAACCATGCCACATATTGAGCGTTCAACATTTCAATGGAATTGGGCAAACTATCCACAAGGCAGAAAAGACGAAGTATCTCCATGGCTGGAAGCTTTTGTTAATGCTAGACAATGGATTGAAAACAAATAAAAATATTTATAATTAATTACTAATCAAGGAGCTTGTAAATTTCAAGCTCCTTTTTTTATGCTGTGAATTAATTATCAGTTTTTTTTCATAATTTGCAAGTCTTCAAACCTCATATAAAGATGACTAAAATTACCAGGATTTTTGATTTTCCATATCACCAATTGGAAACTTATAATTTAGACAAAGCTTTAACATCAAAATATGATGGTGAGTGGAAATCCATTTCAACTCAAGAATATATTGACCAAGCCAATGCTATTAGTCGCGGTTTACTTCGTTTAGGTGTACA
>DIAL01000109.1:4399-5796 GCA_002414705.1 Flavobacteriaceae bacterium UBA5079 | reverse complement strand
TAATAGAACCGAATGGAATGTTATGGATATAGGCGTTTTACAAACTGGCGCACAAAATGTACCAATCTATCCAACAATTGCAAAAGAAGATTATGAGTATATTTTAAATCATTCAGAAGCAACGTATTGCTTTGTTTCTGATGCTGGAATTTTAGAAAAATTAAATGCCATTAAAAGTCAAACAAAATTAAAAGCTATTTACACGTTTGATGATATTGCAAACGAAAATAGCTGGAAAGAGATTTTAGAACTAGGTAAAGATACAAGTAACCAAGACGATGTAGAGCAACGTAAAGCTGCTGTAAAAGCAGAGGACTTAGCCACATTAATTTACACATCTGGAACTACCGGAAGACCAAAAGGTGTTATGTTAACCCATAATAATATTGTATCCAATGTTTTAGATAGCGAAAAACGCGTTCCGTTTGATTATGGTAACTCAAAATCATTGAGTTTTTTACCGGTTTGTCATGTTTTTGAACGTATGATTCTATATTTATATCAGTATTGTGGTGTAGAAATTTATTTTGCCGAATCCATTGAAAAAATGAGCGACAATTTAAAAGAAGTCAAACCACATGTTATGACAGCCGTTCCGCGTTTGTATGAAAAAGTATTCGATAAAATAGTCGCCAAAGGCTCTGAACTTTCAGGTATTAAAAAAGGGCTTTTCTTCTGGGCCGTTAATTTAGGGTTGAAATTTGAACCTTATGGTACCAATGGATGGTGGTATGAAACGCAACTAAAACTAGCCAGAAAACTAATTTTTAGTAAATGGAAAGAAGGTTTGGGCGGACAATTAGACTTAATGGTTTCTGGAAGTGCCGCATTACAACCAAGACTCACACGTGTTTTTGCTGCTGCAGAAATGCCCATCATGGAAGGATATGGTTTAACTGAAACATCACCTGTTATTACAGTAAACGATATGAGAGATGGTGGATTTCGAGTAGGAACAGTAGGGAAAGTAATTGATAATGTTCACGTTAAAATTGCAAGCGATGGCGAAATTTTAGTTAAAGGACCCAATGTTATGAAGGGTTATTACAAAGAGCCTGAAAAAACAGCCGAAGTTATGTCTGGCGATTATTTCCACACTGGCGATATTGGTGAGTTTGACTCTGATGGTTTCTTGAAAATAACCGACAGAAAAAAAGAAATGTTTAAAACATCAGGCGGAAAATATGTGGCTCCTGCTCTTTTGGAAAACCAGTTTAAACAATCTCGATTCATAGAACAAATTATGGTAATTGGTGAAGGTGAAAAAATGCCAGCCGCTTTAATCCAATTAAATTATGAATTTGTTGAAGAATGGGCTAAAAGACATCATATTTCATTTAAATCAAAAGCTGATATGTGTTCAAATGTGAAATTACAGGAGCGTATTCAAGAAGAAA
>DIAL01000109.1:3994-4247 GCA_002414705.1 Flavobacteriaceae bacterium UBA5079 | reverse complement strand
CATGAAGCCAACGAAAAATTTGGACATTGGGAGCAAATTAAAAAGTTTGAAATAACACCAAATGCATGGACTATTGAAGACGGTCACTTAACACCTACCATGAAAATGAAACGAAAAGTAATAAAAGAAATATATAAAGATCTTATTGAAAAAATATACAGACCTTAAGCAACAAACTCCTAAATAAATTAGGAGTTTTTTTTTGCTCTATGAAGATGTTAAAATTTTACAATTTATTATGCATGCATAATAA
>DIAL01000109.1:0-3862 GCA_002414705.1 Flavobacteriaceae bacterium UBA5079 | reverse complement strand
TTTATTATGCATGCATAATAAATTTTTACTATATTTGGATTTCCAATAAGCAAATATGAAGGATAAAACCATCGATTATATATTTAGAACCACATGGTTAGCCATAAATAAAATGTATAACGAAGAGGCTGCAAAATTTGAAACAAGCATGTCCACTGGATTTGCATTATTAAGTATAGATCCAGAAAAAGGAACAGCTTCAACCTCTTTAGGTCCTAAAATGGGTATGGAAGCCACAAGTCTCTCCAGAACCTTAAAGATCATGGAAGAAAAAGGATTAATAGAGCGTAAGCCGAACCCAGAAGATGGTCGTGGTGTTATTATTCATTTAACAGAATTTGGTCGAGAAAAACGCGCCTATTCAAAAGAAAAGGTACTTACTTTTAATGAAGCTATTCGAAAAAATGTTTCGGCAGAAAAATTAGAAAGCTTTTATGAAGTTTCAGACGTTATCAATAACATGATATCTAACAAGAAGATTTACAATCAAAAAGAACACATTTCAAAATAATATGAGTAAACGTAGAATAAAAAAAATAGCAGTTATAGGCTCTGGAATCATGGGAAGCGGTATTGCTTGCCATTTTGCCAATATTGGTGTCGATGTCCTTTTATTAGACATTGTTCCTAGAGAATTAAACGCTACCGAAGAAGCTAAAAAACTTACTTTACAGGATAAAGTAGTTAGAAACCGCATGGTTAATGATTCATTAACAGCTGCTTTAAAATCGAAGCCCTCACCTATTTATCATCAAAAATTCGCGAATCGCATTACCACTGGTAATTTAGAAGACGATATAGCTAAAGTTAAAGATGTTGATTGGATTATTGAAGTTGTGGTAGAACGATTGGATATTAAAAAGCAAGTTTTTGAGAATCTAGAAAAACACAGAACACCTGGAACCTTAATTACCTCCAATACATCAGGTATTCCAATTCACTTTATGAGTGAAGGTCGTAGTGAAGATTTTCAAAAGCATTTCTGTGGTACACACTTTTTTAATCCAGCACGTTACTTAAAATTATTTGAAATTATTCCTGGACCAAAAACATCTCCAGAAGTTTTAGACTTCTTAAATGACTATGGCGCTAAATTTTTAGGAAAAACCTCTGTTATTGCTAAAGACACACCTGCATTTATTGGAAACCGTATCGGGATTTTCGGAATTCAGAGTTTATTCCACCAGGTAAAAGAATTAGGTTTAACTATTGAAGAAGTTGATAAATTAACTGGACCTGTAATTGGTAGACCTAAATCGGCAACATTCCGAACAGTAGATGTTGTTGGGTTAGATACATTGGTACATGTTGCCAACGGTATTTATGATAACTGCCCGAAAGATGAAGCGCACGACCTTTTTAAACTACCAAGTTTCATCACAACCATGATGGAAAATAAATGGTTAGGAAGTAAAACGGGTCAAGGTTTTTATAAGAAAGTAAGAAATACCGATGGTAGTAGTGAAATCATGTCTCTAGATTTAGACACGATGGAATATAGAGCTAAAAAATCAGCTCGTTTTGCTACGCTTGAATTAACAAAAACAGTGGATAAAGTAGTTGACCGCTTTCCGATTTTAGTTTCTGGAAAAGATAAAGCAGGTGATTTCTACAGAAAAAACTTCGCAGCCATGTTTGCTTATGTGTCCAATAGAATTCCTGAAATAACGGATGAGCTATATAAAATTGATGATGCTATGAAAGCTGGTTTCGGCTGGGAACATGGACCTTTTCAAATTTGGGATGCTATTGGAGTTGAAAAAGGAATCGAAATCATGAAAGCGGAAGGTTTTGAACCTGCTGCTTGGGTAACTGACATGTTAGCATCTGGAAACAAATCGTTTTATTCGGTAAAAGAAGGTGCTTCCTATTACTATGATATTCCTCAAAAAACAACAGTAAAAATTCCTGGTCAAGACGCCTTTATCATTTTAGATAATATTAGAAAATCGAATGAAGTATTTAAAAATTCAGGAGTTGTTATTGAAGATTTAGGAGACGGCATTTTAAATTGTGAATTCCAAAGTAAAATGAACACCATTGGTGGTGATGTTTTAGCAGGACTTAATAAAGCAATTGATTTAGCTGAAAAAGATTTCGCAGGATTAGTAATCGGAAACCAAGCTGCAAACTTTTCTGTTGGTGCTAATATTGGAATGATTTTCATGATGGCTGCGGAACAAGAATATGACGAATTAAACATGGCTATCAAATATTTCCAAGATACCATGATGCGTATGCGCTACTCCTCTATCCCAACTATTTCTGCGCCTCATGGCATGGCTTTAGGTGGTGGTTGTGAATTATCACTTCACGCTGATAAAGTTGTTGCCGCTGCAGAAACGTATATGGGACTTGTAGAATTTGGTGTTGGCGTTATCCCTGGAGGTGGCGGATCTAAAGAAATGGCGCTTCGCGCTTCAGATACGTTTAAAAAAGGCGATGTACAATTAAATACCCTTCAGGAGTATTTCTTAACCATCGGAATGGCTAAAGTATCCACATCTGCTTATGAAGCTTTTGATATGGGGGTTTTACAACATGGAAAAGATGTTGTAGTCGTAAATAAAGATCGCCAGATTGCTGTTGCCAAACAACACGCTAAAATAATGGCTGATATGGGCTATACACAACCTGTAAAGCGAACAGATGTTAAAGTTCTTGGTAAACAAGCGCTTGGTATGTTTTTAGTAGGAACCGACTCTATGGAAGATAGTAATTACATTAGCGAACATGATATGAAAATCGCTAATAAATTAGCCTATGTAATGGCTGGTGGTGATTTATCAGAACCAACATTAGTCAGCGAACAATATCTATTAGATTTAGAACGCGAAGCCTTTTTATCATTATGTACAGAGCGTAAAACTCTGGAGAGAATTCAACACATGTTGAAAACAGGAAAACCGTTACGAAATTAGAAAGCCCCTCTGCCTAAAGGCATCTCCCCAAAGGGGAGAATTTGAGAGGAATTAATATAAAATGAAGTTGAATTTTAAAATATAACCCGTTACAGTTCCCTCTCCTTTGGAGAGGGTTAGGGAGAGGCTTATGAAACAAGCATATATAGTAAAAGCATACAGAACAGCCGTTGGGAAAGCTCCTAAAGGTGTGTTCCGATTTAAAAGAACGGACGAATTAGCTGCAGAAACCATCCAGTTCATGATGAAGGAATTACCTGAATTGGATAAAAAACGAATTGACGATGTTATAGTTGGTAACGCTATGCCAGAAGGTGCCCAAGGATTGAATATGGCACGATTTATTTCCTTAATAGGATTGGATAGTGTGGATGTTCCTGGAGTAACCGTGAATCGTTTTTGTGCTTCTGGTATCGAAACTATTGGAATTGCTACAGCAAAAATTCAAGCAGGAATGGCAGATTGCATTATTGCAGGAGGCGCAGAAAGCATGAGTGCGGTTCCTATGACAGGTTTTAAACCAGAATTGAATTACGATACCGTTAAAGCAGGACATCCAGACTATTATTGGGGAATGGGAAATACAGCAGAAGCTGTAGCCAAACAATTCAATGTATCTCGTGAAGATCAGGATGAGTTTGCATACCATTCACACATGAAAGCCTTAAAAGCACAAGCTGAAGATCGTTTTCAAGATCAAATTGTTCCTATAGAAGTTGAGCAAACTTATGTGGATGCGAATGGAAAAAAAGCAACCAAATCTTACACGGTAACTAAAGATGAAGGACCTCGTGCTGGAACCAGTATGGAAGCGCTGGCTAAATTACGAGCTGTATTTGCAGCTGGTGGTAGTGTAACTGCAGGTAACTCCTCACAAATGAGCGATGGTGCTGCTTTTGTTATGATTATGAGTGAAGATATGGTGAAAGAATTAAACCTGG
>DIAL01000106.1:5253-11142 GCA_002414705.1 Flavobacteriaceae bacterium UBA5079 | reverse complement strand
AAAGGTTTTGATGGTCATCATTATATTTCAGGTCTGGCATCACATTTTAGAGATTTATTGGTTTGCCAAAATCCAAGCACCATTGAGTTACTGGAGGTAGGAGAAGAAACACAAGTTAAATATTTAGAACAATCTCGAAAAGCTAAACAAGCCTTTTTATTTGAAGGCATTGAATTAGCAAACGATTGTGACCTTAAATACAAATCCAGTAAAAACCAGCGACTGCTGGTTGAACTCTGCCTTATGCAACTTGCCTCTATCACTTTCGATGGAGAAAAAAAAAATTCTAAACACTTTATAATTCCACCGAGTTACTTTGAAAAGATTGGTATTAAGCCAATTCCAGTAAATACGCAGGCTGTAGCTAGGAATCAAAATACTTCTCCATCAAAATCAGAACCAGTTACTGATGAAAAACAAATTGAAAATCAAGTAGCCAATCCAGTTGAAGAAACGCGACCAAACATTACTATGGACGCAAAAAAACGAACAACGTCTGGGTTATCTTTAAAAAGTATTCGCGCTAAAAAAGAACATCAAATCCGACAAATGGATGTGGTAATAGATGAAACCGATTTACCTAAAGATAGTTTCACCGAAGAACAACTAGTAGCCGTTTGGAATGTGTTTGTTAAAGAATTGGAAGCCACAGGGAAATTTAACTTGGCATCTATACTATCTATTGATGTTCCGAAGGTAAAAGGTACTGCCATTCAACTTGAATTTCCAAATGCCACAAATAAAGTAGAAGTTGAACGCGAATCTTACGATTTGTTGAGCTATATACGTAAAGAACTCAATAATTACGATATCCATTTAGATATTACCATTAATGAAGAAATGGAAAAGCAATATGCGTATACAGCAGATGAGCAGTTTGAAAAACTCAAAGAAAAAAACCCAGCTATTGATATTTTGAAAAAAACCTTCGGTTTAGATTTTTAAAAAATATGAAATATATCAGCCTAATTTTATTGTTTGCTATTGCTTTGCTTTTTGCTGCTTGTGATGGTCGAGATCGCTTACATAAAACACCTCAAGAAATTCTTCATGAAACCGAATTATTGGATTCGTTTTCAGAAAACATCACATTCATTCCTAATGGATATGCCGAAAAAGTGACTGATACTATTTTTAATAATGGATACCGAATTCATATAAAAATGTATAGCGATATGGAAAATCATGTTTCCATAACATCAGGTAAAGACACCACTAATTACAGAAATTTTAATCTAGATATTAAAGTTATAAAAAAAGGTGTTACGTTATTAGATTCGACGTTTAATAAGCAGAGTGAAAAAATAGTTGAAAAATTTTCTATAAATCTAGAAACGTATTATTTACGAGATTTTTGGATTACTGAAGATAATGAAGCGTATGAAAATGTACCTTCAATATACTTTGAATTCTATTCGCCAAAAACAAAAGAATCTTCTATCATAGAAATTGTTTCACTTGAAGAAAACACCTTATTCTTCACCCATTAACACATTAAATTATGCTAGGACTAAAACTACCAACAGACCCAAGATGGGTAAATATTGTAGAAAAAAATATTGAAGATATTTTAACTGATCATGCATACTGCGAACAAAAAGCAGCAAGTACAGCTATTTCACTTATTGTTGGTTTTCCTGAATACACAGACTTAGTTCAGGAAATGATTGCTTTGGTTAAAGAAGAAATTAGTCATTTTAAAATGGTTCACGATAGGATTATAAATCAAGGTTGGACTTTGGGTCGTGATAGAAAAGATGACTATGTTTTAAAACTGATTACCTTTTTCCCAAAAGGAGGAAGTCGTACAACGCAATTAGTCCATAGATTATTATATGCAGCTTTAATTGAAGCCAGAAGTTGTGAGCGTTTTAGATTACTTTCCGAGGAATTAGAAGATAAAGAATTGGCAGAATTTTACCGCAAATTAATGGTTAGTGAAGCCAATCATTACACCATGTTTTTAGGTTTTGCCAGACAATATGGAGACCGGAAAGAAGTAGATAAAAAGTGGAATGATTTATTAGACTTTGAAGCAGACATTATGAAGGATTTGAGCAAGTCCGAGACTATACACGGTTAAACATAAAAAAACTCCAACACTAAAAGCATTGGAGTTCTTAAAAAATATAATTGGTTAATTAGTTAAATTTTAACACCTATACCTATTTGAATATTTGTGTTTGTAGCTTCTAGTCCAGCTGGATTATCATCTAAAATATTAGTTACACCATAATGGTATCTAGCATCAATAAAAATTTCGTCTGTAATCATAAATTCTAAAGCGCCAACACCCGAAAAGCTAAAGTTACTGTAGCCATCCTCATATTCGTGAATTTTAACACCTACAAGTGGTCCAGCTCCTAATGAAAATCTATCACCTAATTTGAATTTCAATAAAATAGGTGCTTGAATATAATCTACACGTAATTCTCTATCCTTTGCTCCTTCTGCAGAAAACTGAATTTCTGGAGCCAAAGAAATTGATGAAGATAATTTGTATTCACCAAAAAATCCAATAGCAAATCCGTTACGGTGTTGATTATCAAATGTGGCATCAGGTTCAAAATCTAAATTTGAAACATTTAGTCCAGCACGAACACCATACATAGCGTTTTGAGCATATGAGATTGTTGCTATAATTACAAAAGCTAAAAAGAGTACTTGTTTTTTCATGATTATAAAAGTTTAATAACGCAGTCTTAAATTGATTTAGTTAAAGCGAATATAATTTATTTTCTTAAATATTATATAATAAAAAGATAAACTGCATGTTTTTTACTGTGTATTACTCGAAACCGTATCATAATAGATACTTTTAATAATACCATCTGCCAAACCAATTTTTGGTACATAGATATCTTTAGCGCCACACCATTTCATGGCAGACAAGTAAATTCGGGTTGCTGGTATAATAACATCGGCTCGATCTTGATTTAAATCGAGTTCGGAAATACGCTCTTCATACGAATAGGTTTGTAACATATTATAATAAGATGTTAAATAGAAATAGGTTAATGGTTTCCCTATTGATTTACCAGAAATCTTGAAAATTTTATTAATGTTTCCACCAGTTCCCAAAACATCAATTTTATCAAAGGCTTGTGTATGGATTTTAATCCACTGCTCCAATTCGTTCCAAGTTTCACTTTTAACAATATCATTTAACAAACGAACTGTTCCTATTTTAAAAGACTTTGAGGTTATAGAATTACCATTATGAATAACCGTAAACTCTGTGCTACCACCTCCAACATCTACATATAAATAGGTTTTGTTAGCATCTATATAAGAGTTTAAATCAGTTGCTGCAATAATGGCTGCTTCCTCTTCACCACCAATAGTATCAATTCTTATATCGGCATTTTCTAAAATTAAATTTGAAATTTTATCGCCATTACTAGCTTCTCGCATAGCCGAAGTAGCACAGGCTTTATATTTAACAACGTTATGAGATTTCATAAGAAGTTTAAAGGCTTGCATAGTATCCAATAATCGTTCGCCATTATGTTTTGAAATTTTACCTTTCATAAACACATCAGAGCCTAAACGAATAGGCACACGAACCAACGAACTTTTTTTAAAGCGTGTTGGCTTTCCTTTTTCTTCAATGATGTTTGCTATTAGAAGACGAACGGCATTGGAACCGATATCTATAGCTGCATATTTTTTAATGGTTAGCATGCTAACTTTTTAGTTTGTTTAAATAATAATCGTAAATCTCAAATTGTGCACGAATTATAGGCTCTTTCTTTTCTTTGTATTGATTGTTTTGCGTTTCATTTAAAATTCGTGCTTTAACATTGGCACTCCAAAAAATACTGAAATTGTCTAATAATTCTTGTTTAATCTCTTCATCATAGATAGGACAACTAACTTCCACTCTATTCAGAATATTTCGGGTCATTAAATCGGCCGAAGAAATATAGATTTGTGCATCATTATCAGGACCAAAAATGTAAAGTCGGGAATGTTCCAAAAATTTATCTACAATGCTAATAACTTCAATATTTTCGCTCATATTTGGCACACCAGGAATTAGGCAACAAATACCACGAACAACCATTTGTATTTTTACACCTGCACGACTGGCTTCATATAATTTATCAACCATTTTATAACTGGATAAACTATTTATTTTAAGTCGAATTTGAGCTGGTTTTCCTAAAGTAGCATTAATAATTTGAGCATTAATTAATCTAAAAAAAGCCTTTTCGGTATAATGTGGTGATGTAATAATATGTTTGTAACGATAAATCTTATAATTAATTTCGAAAAAACTAAAAACCTTATTTACTTCTTTCAAAATTTTCTGATTGGTGGTAAATAGTGTGTAATCTGTGTAGATTTTTGCTGTAGATTCATTAAAATTTCCGGTACTAATAAACCCGTAACGTTTTATTTTATGTCCTTCTTCTCTTTCTATTACACACATTTTACTGTGAACTTTTAGCCCTTGAACGCCAAAAATGAGGTTTATACCTTCATGTTGCATTTGCTGTGCATAATCTATATTAGCTTGCTCATCAAAACGTGCTTGTATTTCGATAGCAACCGTTACCTTTTTTCCATTTTTAGCCGCATTAATTAATGAACTAGCAACATGTGATATTTGTGCAAGTCTATAAATTGTAATTTTAATGGTAGTTACTTTTGGATCTAATGCTGCTTCGCGTAAAAACTTAACAATATAAGAGAACGTATGATATGGTGTATGTATCATGTAATCTTTAATGGCAATGGATTTAAAAAGGCTTTCACTAAGGCTTAAGCCTTTTACTGGTAAGGCTTCAATTTTAGTATAGAGTAAATCTGTACGACCTAAACTTGGAAAATCCATATAATCCCTACGATTGTGATAACGACCTCCTGGAATAATACTATCTGTAGATTCAATTTTCATTTTATCCATTAAATAGGATAACGTTACCGTATCTATTGTTTTATCATAAACAAAGCGAACAGGTTCGCCAATTTGACGATCTTTTACGCTATCAGATATTTTTTCCATAAAACTTTTACTCAAGTCACTTTCTAAGTCAAGTTCACCATCTCTAGTAATCTTTATCATGTGAGCAGAAATGTTATCATAATCGAAAATATCAAAAATTTCATCTAGACAATAGCGTAGTAAATCATCTAACATAATAATGTAGCTTTTACCATCTTGTTCAGGTAAAACTACAAAACGATTCATGGATTTTGATATTTCAATAAGCGCATATTGATTTTCGTTATCGGCTAAACTTAACTTAACGGCTAAATAAGCGGCACTGTCTTTCAAGTTAGGGAGCTCTACAAAATCACTTAAAATAATAGTTACTAAAGCAGGACTAACTTTTTGCACAAAATAATTTTTAATAAAATCGTGCTGTGAAGCTTGAATACCAGTTTCATTAATTATAAAAATGTTTTCGGCTTCTAATTGCTTATGAATTTTACTCAATATGTCTAAACTATCACTTTGTTGTTTTATTACAATCTGGGTAATAATATCTAATAATTCATTAGCTTTTATACCTCCTAACTCGCTTTTACCTTGTTTTCCTGCTTCAACAATTCGTTTAACAGTAGCGTAGCGCACTTTAAAAAACTCATCTAAATTGTTAGAAAATATACCTAAAAAACGGAGTCGTTCAATTAACGGAACCGTTTCGTCATCTGCTTCTTGCATAACCCGAGCATTAAACTGTAACCAGCTAACTTCTCTGTTAATATAACGGTTCTCTAGTTCTTGTTTCGTCATCAAAAATTTTTAGTAATACTACAAATATATTCTATTGTATGGAATTTTTGGGTATTAAAAATGGGTTAAATAGTTAGTTATTAAAATACCTTGTTTATTGTTTTAAATCTTTTGGAAAAATAGTAAGCGTTGTATTCCCTAAA
>DIAL01000106.1:1007-5117 GCA_002414705.1 Flavobacteriaceae bacterium UBA5079 | reverse complement strand
AAGCGTTGTATTCCCTAATTCAATATCGTTCCAAATATGAGTATCGAATGTTATACTTACAACACCACAAGTAGGTACATTTTCAATGTTTTTATTACCGAATAGATTTACAAAATTGGTAATAGCGTCGTTATGTCCAAATACGATAAGGTTGTTTATTTGATTTGGACAATTTTTAATATGAAATGTCAGATGTTCTCCAGAAAAATCATAAAGTTCATGATTAAAATGACAAACATTTGATGGGATATTTAAACTTTTTATAAAAATTTCGGCTGTTGATTGCGCTCTAACGGCATTACTAGATAGCAATAAATCTGGATAATAATCAAGGCTTTTTAGACGCTTTGAAACTATGTCTGCATCCACCAAACCTCTCATATTTAAAGGGCGAAGGTGATCAGGAAGGTTAAACTGCCAGGATGATTTTGCGTGTCTTACTAATGTGAGTTTTTTCATATTTTATCGTTTAAATGTAATTTTTATCGTTTAAGTGTTGTTTTAATCAGACAAATGACTTACATTGCACCAGAATTTAAAACTTAACGCTATTAATCAACCTAAATTACATGAAAAATTTGACCTACAAAATCCCCAAATCTTAATTTTTTAAAGCGAAACAGCTGGTTATTACCAAAATGTATAGTCGATTAATCATATCTATTTATCGATTAAGTGTTTAACGTAATCCTTTAATCGGTTTTATTCGTGATTTAACATTTTTTTTTGATTGCTTGCTTTTATCGCATTTAATTTGTGTTGTAAGCTATTAAATAAATGATCCCAAATCAAACTAAAAAACTTAATCCATTCGCATGCACGCATGCACTTCCCTCAACAAGTTTTATAAACATAAATGTATTGTTAATCCAGAAAAAGGTTTAACTACTATTTAAACGATTTAATTGAACTGATTTTATAGCTTTTGACAACCAATAGTTAAAGAATTAATACATAATAATTATGAAAAATAGAATGAATGCAACGTTAGCATCCGTAATAATGGTTTGTACGTTGTTAGTTGTTTTCGCTAGTAACAGCTTTGCACAAGAAAACCGAATCTATCAATTATCTGACAATACTAACAACCAAAGTGTTTCCAGGTCTTCAGTAACTTCCTATCCAGAAGATCTGTTATATGATTTGGCTCCCTCTGTTTACATTGCAAACAATCAAATAGTTGAAGTTACTGATGGCCAAGCACCCAAAGTGATAAAACTAAAAGATATCAATTCATTCAATATTTTAAGCACGCGTAATGATTTATTTAAGCGTGTTGAAATGATAACTATTAACATCCAATCTGCTTCAGATTTAGCACGACCTTTTAATGTGGACAATATTAGAGGTTTTGGCAGTCTAAAATATATTTACTTAAAATGTGAAGCTTCCGTTTCTGAAGCTCAAATACGAAATTTCATCCAACAAGCGGATCCTGAAATCAGTATTTTCTACAAAATATTTAACCGTTCATAATTTGGTATTAGCTTAATTTAAAGTTACAAAAATGGAAAACTTATACACCTCAAAAACCAAGAATTATAAAACGCAAACTCAATTTGCGTTAGCTGTATTTATGCTATTTGCAGCTACTTTTTATAGTTATAGTCAAGTACGCGTAGACTTTGAACCTAGAACTTCAATCTATTCGCCAGCAAAAACTATCTATAATGTTAAAGGAGATTTTACCATGATGGGTAATACAAATCTAACATTAGTTAATTATGGTGATAACACCAATAATGGCGGAAACGATATGCGCTATGTGGATATTGATAACGATGTTAATACATTAAACTCATCCTCTGCCACATTACAGTTTTCACAAGAAAACAATGCTATTCCAGAATGTTCTAATATTATTTATGCCGGTTTATATTGGTCTGGGCGTGCTGGATCTAATAATACGTTTACAGTAACTAAAGAAGTTCCTAATGGCAATGTTATAACTCAAACCGTTAACACTACCGATATTATTTATGACAATGATAATATTGATAATACAAACTATTCTTTAGATATTTCCCAATCTGGTGGTACTTATACATATAAATTTACACCATCTGGAACTGGTAACACAGTTGAATTTATTTACCGAACCTCTGGAAATAATGAAACATTGAACGTTTCGGTGAATAATGGTCCAGAAACAGCTGTTTCTACAAGTTCCATTAATGATGATAACGCGTATTTAAGTTCTCCTTATCAAATTTTTTCAGATTCAAACTACACATTAGAAGTAACAAGATTAAGATTACAATGGTCAGATAGAGCTTATGTAAATGTATCTTATCAAGAAACGATTCCTGCATTAACAACAGTCACAAAAAACTATGATAAACGTAAGGTTTCAATAAAAGGCCCAAACGAAACTACCTATACCGAATTAACGGCAAATGCTAATAATATATATTATCCTACAAACTCCGATGATCAAATATATTCTGCATATACTGAAATTACTGATTATGTTCGTACAAACGGGCTTGGTGAATACTTTGTAGCTGATTTAGCATTACGAGAAGGAGATCCTGATGGAACTGGTTACTTTGGTGGCTGGGGAATGGTTGTTGTTTACGAAAACACAAAAATGAAATGGCGAGATATTACCGTTTTTGATGGATATGCTTATGTTGTAGCAAATAATGATAATGAATTTACCATTGAAGTTGACGGTTTTAACTCGACTCAAAACGGTGATGTAAACGTTAAACTAGGTATGATGGCTAGTGAAGGTGATGTTGCATTTGATGGTGATACTTTCCAAATTGAAAATAGAAATACAAATACATTTACATCTTTAAGTCATTCCGGAAATGAAACTGATAACTTTTTCAACTCGTCTATAAATACGGGAGGAAACCCAAGAAATCCATTCCTTACAAATAATACAGGTATGGATATTAGCATGTTTAATATTGATAACACAGAAAATAGTGTCATACACAATAACCAGACTAATACGAAATTTAAATATTATACAGATGGTGACACATATGCTATCTATAACGTTACATTTGCAGTAGATGCATATATACCAGAAACTGAAGGTATATTGGCTGCAACATCTATAAATGGTAGTCCGGTTGGATCTACCCTAACCGTTGAACCTGGTGATACGGTGGAATATAGTATTGACATAAGAAATAAAGGAACTGAAGCCATAAATAATGGTAGACTGGTAGTTCCAATACCTTTTACATCTAGTTTTGTACCTGGAAGTATTTCTTACAACGAATATAATCCGTTATTTCAATCTTCACAGCCTTATTTTGATGCAAACGAAGGTGCTACCGGTGCCATAGTTTGGGAAATGGACTTTATTCCTTTAAATCCCTTGAACCTTAATGAGCTCATGGCTGATATTTCTTTCGAGATTACATCAACTACAGATTGTTCTATTTTGGTAAATGATAATTGTTCTCCTAAAATTGTTATTGTAGGAGGTAATATATCAGGTACAGGTTCTATTTCACAAACAAGTTATTCTTTACCACTAATTCAAGGGTATCAAGAAAATGGTGTTTGTCAAGGCGAGCCTAATACAGAACCAATAGAAATTAACATTGATTCTGAACAGTATATCATAGAAAATTGTATTGGTGTTTCTGTACAACGAGATTTCTTTTATTGTAGTTTTGAGGGGAATACTATTCCTGTTTCTGAAGTCTCTGGAAATTTCCCTAACGGATCTCAGTTCTATGATTCATTTCCTATTACAGCTTCTACAGAACAATATGATGAGAACAACCCATTTCCTGCTACATTAGGTGTTTCTACATATTATGCCATTCCTCCAGGACAAGGTGGCTGTAACTATATTTTTACAATTGAGGTGAATGATGTTGTTACATTACCAACTACAAGTAACGTAACATATTGTTTAGGGGAAACAGCATCTCCACTAACCGCAACAACTACTGATACAGATTATATTCTTTTATATTATACCAATAATAACCCATCAACTCCTGGTCAAGTTTCTATAACACCATCTACAAGTACTGCCGGAACGTTTACCTACTATGTATCTGAAGGTCCTAGTAACACCTGTACAGGTAGTCGCGCTCCAATTACGGTAACTGTTCTTGAGCCAATAACTATTACTTT
>DIAL01000106.1:549-882 GCA_002414705.1 Flavobacteriaceae bacterium UBA5079 | reverse complement strand
ACTTTAGATAGTTTAACAAACACTAATTGTACTGGAAATGATCTTGGTTCTATTAACATTTCTGTTTCTGGTGGAAGTGGAAATTACACCTATTCTTGGGATGACGGAAACAATTCAACCACACAAGATTTGTCTGGTTTACCCGCTGGAACATATAACATTACAGTAAATGATTCGGATTCTAATTGTTCAGCTACTGATAGTTTTGAAATTATAGTTTCAGATAGCCTTGCTCCTACTTTAACCGCTCCAAATGATTTTGCTTTAGAAGGTTGTGTTGTAACTGATATGACTACTGGAGACATGACTGCTTTAGAGTTTTCTGAAACAGAG
>DIAL01000106.1:0-457 GCA_002414705.1 Flavobacteriaceae bacterium UBA5079 | reverse complement strand
TAGAGTTTTCTGAAACAGAGGTTACAATTACCGAAACAGAATTTCTTACAGAAGGTGGCACATTTACTGAAGATAATGTAGCTAGTATTACGTATCAAGATATTGCTTCAGGCTCCTGTCCTTTAATAATTAAAAGAAAATATACAATTACAGATAATTGTGGTCAATTTGCTTCCGAAATTCAAACAATAACGATTAATACACCTTCTATTTCAATTAGTATTCCGGATGGTGGAGAAACCGTAAATTGTTTATCAGATGCAACTGAAACATTTACGCTACCTGCAATAACAGATGCTTGTGGAAATACTTTAACAGCTTCTACAGCTTTTGTAATTGATAGTCCAGATCCAATAACATGCGAAGGAACTAGAACGTATACATACACTTATACTGATTGCAATAGCAACACAGATACTTGGTCATATATTTATACGATTGATATTCCAACATTCGA
>DIAL01000046.1:2656-9745 GCA_002414705.1 Flavobacteriaceae bacterium UBA5079 | reverse complement strand
AGGACCCTCTGATTAACAGTCAGATGCTCTAACCAACTGAGCTAAGGAGGAGTGTTATCGCTTTTGCGAGCGCAAATATATATATATTTTTATATACTACAAAACAAGATTAGATTTTTTGTAAAAAAAATTTCCATCTCTGCTATTATTCAAAAATCGCTTTGTAAATATCATTTCCATTAGCGAACAATACCAACGTTATAAGTAGTATAAAACCAACTAGTTGTGCATATTCCATAAATTTGTCGCCTGGTTTTCTGCCTGAAATCATTTCGTAAATTAAAAACATAACATGTCCTCCGTCTAAAGCAGGAATTGGTAATAAATTTAAAACACCAAGCATAATAGATAGGAAAGCTGTAATAGCCCAAAAAGCTTTCCAGTTCCATGAAGGCGGAAACATATTTCCAATAGCAGCAAATCCACCTACTTGAGCTGCGCCTTTTTTAGTGAATATATATTTAAACTGCGCTAAATAATCTTTAATAGTCCAATATCCCAATGATGCACCTTTGGTAACACTTTCTCCAAAAGAATAATCTTTGTGGTTAAATTTCACATATTCTGGATCTGTTCCCTTTGTTATAATACCAATAGCAAAATCTTCATTTGGTGTTACTTTTAAAGTTTTATTTTCACCGTTTCGCTCAACAATTAAATCCATTTCAGTTATTCCTGACTGTTTTAATGCGTAGGTTAAATCTGTTGAATAATTAATATCTGCTCCATTTATATTAACCAACTTGTCAGTTACTAAAAGTCCTGCTTTTTCAGCTGGAGAATCTGGCGTTATAGAATCTAACTCAAATGGTGAACGTGGTGACATAGCTGGCAAATCGCCTGCCTCAAACAACTGTGTACCTATATCTTCTGGCACTGTTAAGTTTTCAATATCACCTGAAGCGCGCTCAACTTGTATTTCCTGAATGTCTCTAAAAAGTAAATAGGATGTTATATCTGTTACTTCAGAAAAAGGCTTACCATCTACAGATACAATTCTATCGCCTTGTTGGAAACCGTATTGCTCCATAGTTTTAGTAACAGCAAAACCGTATTTTATATCTTCTTTGTTGGAATAATCTGTTCCCCAAACAAATAAAATCATCATATAAATAACAAAACCTAACACGAAGTTTACAAACACACCACCAAGCATAATTATTAAACGTTGCCAAGCTGGCTTAGTTCTAAATTCCCAAGGTTGTGGTGGCTGTGCCATTTGTTCCTTATCCATGCTTTCATCAATCATTCCAGCAATTTTCACGTAACCACCTAATGGTAACCAGCCAATTCCGTAAACGGTATCTCCAATTTTTTTCTTGAATAACGAAAACTTTATATCGAAAAACAGATAAAACTTTTCTACACGTGCTCCGAATAATTTAGCTGGTATAAAATGACCTAATTCGTGTAAAACAATAAGAATGGACAGACTTAAAAATAATTGTGCTGCCTTTATTAATATAATTGTCATGAGTGTTTCTTCTTTTTATAGCGCACAAAAGTAGTGTTTTAACACCATTTAGAAAACTATAAGCGGTTTATTGCTATTTTTTTAACACGGTTTTATTTATTATGCCAATACTTGTTTCAAACTTAACAAATAAGATACCAGAGGCGTAGCGGGAAAAATCCATGCTAGAAGGACTAAAATTAGTATCTAAAAGTTGCCCTAGTGCGTTGTAGATTTTTACCTGATTAATCTGTAAATTTTCAGGTTTTTGAATGTAAATAATGTCTGTTGTTGGATTAGGATATAACGAAAAATTTGCTTCTAAATTAACTGCTTCTGTTGAAAGTGTTACCGAATTATTTTTAGATATAATATCTTTTTCAGGGTCAAAAAGCACATCAACAACTGTGAAAGTCGTTGTTTTAAGAAAATTTTGATTATTAGTAGTATTATCTAAAATAACATCTTGTGTTTCACCATTAATACCTATAAGTCTTACAGGTATTGGCACTTCAAAAAAATCGACGGACGCATGACTTTGCACTTGCGATACATTAAAAAACACAGATGTTGATGATGGTTGATTCCATCTTAATGTATACGTTGGATAGCCTTGATTATATAGCCAATCGCTAAAAAATCCCGTTAGGTCTTCGCCTGAGGTTGTTTCAACTATATTTATAAAATCGTCTGTTTTGGCATAATTATAAGCCAAATCTGGATGACTTAAATAATCTTTCATGGCTTGAAAAAATGGAACGTCTCCGAGTTTCTTCCGAAGCATGTGCAAAACCATAGATCCTTTATTATAGCTTAACCGACTGCTAAAAATACGACCAACACTCGTTGTGTCTGCATCTGACAAATACACAGCGCCTCCAGGTTGTGAAGTTATAGAACCAATTCGATCCTGTTTAAAAGCTGTAAAATCATCATTGCCATTAATATTTTCAATCGCTAATCCCGATAAATAGGTTGCAAAGCCTTCATTTAACCAAATATCCTTCCAACTTCCACAGGTTATTTTATTACCAAACCATTGGTGTGCCAATTCATGAGCTATCAAGTTTTCTCCAAAGCTTCCCATAAACGATACCGTTGTATGCTCCATACCGCCTCCCCAACCAAATTGAGCATGACCGTATTTTTCATCTGCGTACGGATAGGTTTCAAAAAGTGTAGAAAAAACGTTCATAATATCTACAGTAATTGGTGTGCTGGCTTGCGCATAGGCTAAATTTTCAGGATACACGTAGTTCACAATATCGAACGGATTTCCGTTATTAGCTACCTCATGAGAATAAACGCTGTAATTGGTAGCTGCAATAGCAATTAAATACGCAGGAATTGGGTAGTTATGTTTGAATCTGGTCGTTTTAAAATTTCCAGAAATAGTCTGACTAATTTCTAATCCATTTGAAACTGCAACGTAATCTTCATTATTAGGTGTTAAAATTGGAGTTGTTAAGTACACATCTACAGAGTCTATTTTGTCTATTAAATCTTGCTTACATGGCCACCAACCTTTAGCACCAAAAGGTTCTGAAAGTGTCCAAATTACTGGTGTTCCGCTATGTGTTGTTTGTTCAAAAGAACCAAAACCAGAACTTTCAGGATTTCCAGAATATGAAATGGTTAAAGAATCTAAAACACCTAAATTCTGAATTTGTGGTAAGGTAACAACAACTTCATCATTTACATTATGAACAAAAGACAAAGCGTTTCCGCGTTGTGTAACTGCTGAAACCGTCATATTATCCGTTAACTCAAACGTTATTTCAGTTAAAGCTTCCTTTGCTTTAAAATATGTGGTAACATCTCCTGAAATAAAAGCAACAGCTGGATTTACTGTTAGATTTAATCTGTGATATTTTATATCATAATTTCCAGTATTTAAACTAAACCGCTGCGCCATTTTTTTTAGTGCCATTTTAGCTTCAGCCTCCTGAATTTCAGTAAAAGATTTTAAATAATCTTGAGCCATAAATGGTGTGGTGATCAGAAATAAAATGACTAAAAAATACGCTTTCATGATGGTTTATTTACAGATAAAAATATTGCCTGTTAAAAATACCACTTTTATATCTATTGTGTTGTAATTTTGTAGAATAATTAATTACTAGAACTACCAGAAACTCACACGTTATGTTATCATTTTTTAAAGGTTACAAGTATTTTGCTATCGCTTTTCTTATCATGTCTATCATTATAATTTCTATCATTTATAATATTCTAGATGTTGAAAAACCGTTGCCAATTTATCAACCTGCTATGGTGAATTTTGAATTGGTAGATAGCACCATTCAACACCAGAAAAAATATCATAAAATTGCCGATTTCAGTCTCATTAATCAGAATGGAAAAACTATAACCCAAGCAGACTATAAAGACAAAATTTATGTGGCTGATTTCTTTTTTACTACCTGCCAGACTATCTGTCCGATTATGACGGATCACATGGTTTACATCCAAAAAGAACTGAAAGATGATCCAGATGTTATGTTACTATCACATACCGTAACACCTGAAATAGATTCGGTAGCCCAACTAAAAAAATATGCCTTAAAAAAAGGAGTTGATGATTCTAGATGGAATTTAGTTACAGGCGACAAAAAACAAATTTACGACCTAGCAAGAAAAAGCTATTTAGCCGTAAAAGATGTGGAAGGTTTTGATCCTTATGATATGATTCATACAGAAAACTTTATGCTGATTGATAAAAAAAGACAAATACGCGGTTTTTATGACGGTACAAATCCTGACGAAATTAAACGCTTAATTGCTGATATTCAAAAGCTAAAGAAAGATTCTAAATAGTTTTATAACCACAATTTTTTTACCCTAACTTTTTACATTATTTTTGCTTCTTTAAAATCAATCTAAATAAGCTTGCAGGTGACTTTAGCAGACATAAAACGTGGTGAAATTGGTATAATAGTAGATGTGTCTTCTGTACATATTCCTCTAAAGCTATTGGAAATGGGATGTTTACCTGGAAACACTGTAGAGCTGGTTCAAGTAGCTCCTTTTGCAGATCCCATGTATTTAAATATTAACGGTAGTCATTTGGCTATTAGGAAAGAAACAGCTATCCACATTCAAATAGAAATTTCTAAATGAGTAAGCAAATCAACATAGCCTTAATTGGAAATCCAAATACTGGAAAAACGTCTGTTTTTAACGCGTTAACTGGTTTAAACCAAAAAGTAGGAAATTATCCAGGTATTACGGTTGAAAAAAAAGAAGGGATTTGCAAACTGCCTCGTGGTGTTAAAGCCCATATTATTGATTTACCTGGAACGTATAGCTTAAATGCATCTTCTTTAGATGAGAATGTCGTTATAGAATTACTTCTTAATAAAAATGATAAGGATTTTCCAGATGTAGCAGTCGTGGTCTGTGATGTGGAAAACATTAAACGAAACCTATTACTCTTTACTCAAATTAAAGACCTTCAAATTCCAACAATTCTAGTCATAAATATGGCAGATAGAATGGATTATAAAGGTATAAGTTTAGATATTAACTATTTAGAAGAACACCTAAACACCAAAATTGCACTTATTAGCACCCGAAAAAAACAGGGTATTTCAGAACTTAAAGATTTAATTGCAAACTATAAGGATTTATCAATTGAACCCTGTTTAAACGCTTCAGAAATTGATAAAGACTATTTTAACAATCTACAAAAAACCTTTCCAAACCAGCTTTTATACAAATTGTGGCTTGTTATTACGCAAGATGTTAACTTTGGAAAAACGGATAGAAATACGATTGATGCTGTAGCTGATTTTAAAACCAAAACCAAAACCGATTTAAAACGTCTTCAACAAAAAGAAACCATAAAACGTTATCAATTTATTAATAATGTTTTAAAAGAAGGACAAACAATTGATTTAAATACAGCAAAGGATTTACGCATAAAACTAGACCGTATTTTAACCCACAAAGTTTGGGGTTATGTCATTTTTGGATTAATCCTTTTAACTATTTTTCAAGCTATTTACGACTGGTCTAGCGTACCTATGGATTTTATAGATAGCTCATTCGCTTCTTTAAGCGAATGGACAAAAAACGTCATGCCTACTGGAACTTTAACCAATTTAATTTCTGAAGGGATTATTCCTGGAATTGGTGGTATTGTTATTTTTATTCCACAGATTGCCTTCTTATTTTTATTTATTTCTGTCCTAGAAGAAAGTGGTTATATGAGTCGTGTTGTTTTTTTAATGGATCGGGTTATGCGTAGATTTGGATTAAGCGGAAAAAGTGTAGTTCCCTTAATTTCCGGTACGGCTTGTGCCATTCCTGCAATTATGGCAACCCGAAATATTGAAAGCTGGAAAGAACGTTTAATTACTATTTTAGTTACACCGTTTACTACCTGTTCAGCTAGATTACCAGTTTATTTAATCATTATTGCACTCGTCATTCCTGAAGGTCGTTTTTTAGGGTTAAGTTTTCAAGCGTTAACCTTAATGCTATTGTATTTAATAGGCTTTGGAGCTGCCGTTGGTTCAGCTTGGATTTTAAATAAGATTCTTAAAATAAAAAGCAAAACATTCTTTGTGGTAGAAATGCCTAACTACAAACTACCTTTATTTAAAAATGTAGCCATAACGGTTCTTGAAAAAACAAAATCCTTTGTGTTTGGAGCTGGTAAAATAATATTAGCTATTTCCATTGTATTATGGTTTTTAGCTTCTTATGGTCCAGGTGAAAATTTCAATAATGCCGAAACCATAGTTACCGAACAATATGCCAATCAAAATTTAACAGACACCGAATTAGAACAGCATGTAGATTCTTACAAATTAGAACATTCTTATATTGGTATTACAGGTCGCGCAATTGAACCAGCTATTCGTCCATTGGGTTACGATTGGAAAATAGGTATTGCACTTATCAGTTCGTTTGCTGCACGTGAAGTATTTGTTGGTACATTAGCAACAATTTACAACGTTGGGAGCGATGAGGAAGAAACCATTAAAAACCGTATGGCTGGAGAAGTAAACCCTATTTTAGGTGGTCCATTGTTTAATTTTGCTTCAGGTATTTCACTTTTATTATTTTACGCATTTGCCATGCAATGTATGAGTACTTTGGCTATTGTGAAACGCGAAACTAACAGTTGGAAATGGCCAGCTTGGCAATTAATAGTTATGACTGCTTTTGCTTATGTTGTAGCTTTAATTGCGTACCAATTATTAAAATAATTTTTTTAGAAAAATGGATTCAATCATTCAAAATATTATCGCTTTTACCGTTCTAGGTTTGGCTATCTTGTTTTTGATTCGAAAATTTATTTGGAGTCCAAAAAAGAAAAATTCAAAAAATTGTGGCGGTGATGATGGTTGTGGTTGCCACTAATTTACAACTGAAAATTGTAAGTAATAATCCGTTTTTTCTGTTTTCTTTTCGGCTTCTGGAAATGGCAATACATTATATAAATAAAGTTTCAACTCGCTTTCAATAAACAAAGATTTACGCTCTTGAATGGTATAACTCGTTGGTGGTATTTTAAACGTTTCCGTGCTTATTAATTTTCCGTCTTTTATAACTTCTAATTCAAAAACCACTTCGCCAGCCCAAACACAAGTAACTCCCTTTGGACAGCGAGAATCTGTAATGACCTC
>DIAL01000046.1:1391-2542 GCA_002414705.1 Flavobacteriaceae bacterium UBA5079 | reverse complement strand
CTAAATTTTACGGTATAATTATCGACCTCTAAACTACCTTGATATTCCAATTTACTCAAAATTATTGGTGTATCAGCTTTCGTTTTTTCTTGAGAAAAACCTATAAATCCTATTAGTAGGCATAATCCGAAAAGATATTTATTCAGCATATTTTCAGAGCTTTTTTAAGTATAAATTTTTCGCCACACTTTGAGAAACCGTTAATAATTTCCCATTTGCTTTAATGTTGATGGATTTATCAAAAGGCTCAATATGCAGCACTTCAATTATCGAACCTAAACTGATATTATTTTTATTTAGGTATTGCAAAAATTCCGATGAACTATCATTCACACCCAAACAACTATATTTTTGATGTTCTTGAGCTTGCGATAATACTATTTTTTCCACAAAGGTTATCTCACCATTTTTATCTGGAATCGGATCGCCATGTGGATCATGTGTTGGATGTCCTAAAAAAGCGTCCAATTCATCAATTAATTTTTGCGATTTTATATGCTCTAACTGTTCCGCTAACTCATGAACCTCATCCCAAGTGAAATTTAATTTTTCGACTAAAAACACTTCCCATAATCGGTGTTTTCTGATGATGTTTATAGCAATTTTTTTACCGGCTTCCGTTAAGGTTACACCTTTATATTTCTTATAGTTCGCGTAATCTTTTTCCGCTAATTTCCGAATCATATCCGTTGCCGATGATGCTTTGGTATTCATAGCGTCCGCTAATGCATTGGTATTCACATTTTCGCGACCTTGTTTCCCTATATGATAAATAGCTTTAATGTAATTTTCTTCCGTTAACGTAATCATAAACTCCTGTTATCTCGCAAATATACATTTTTAGAAGTTCAAAATATATTTTTAGTCTTGTCTAAATTAATATTAACATTTATCAAAAATATTCTATGTTATTAGTATCTTCGCAACAATAATTTAGACGTATGAAAAAATTAGTTTTTGTCGTTATAATCTTGTTCAGCTTTTATTCGTGTAAAAATGTAAATGAAGCAAGCACTAAACTACAAGTTGTAACGACTACCACGATGATAACCGATTTGGTACAGAATATAGGCGGTAATTATATAAACGTAAAAGGTTTAATGGGAAGCGGTGTCGATCCGCATTTATACAAAGCTAGTGAAGGCGATGTA
>DIAL01000046.1:0-1338 GCA_002414705.1 Flavobacteriaceae bacterium UBA5079 | reverse complement strand
GTAAACAAAATAGCTAGTGCTAATGTTATTTTTTATGGCGGATTGCACCTAGAAGGCAAACTCGTTGAAGTCTTCGAAAAAATGGGTAGTCAAAATATTAATACCATTGCTGTTTCAGACGCTTTAGATCCAAAAACACTTATTGGTTCTGAATATTTTGCATCCAATTACGATCCACATATTTGGTTCGATGTTAAAAACTGGGAGCTGATTACGCAATTTGTTGTCGATAAACTATCAGAAGCCAACCCAGAACATCAAGCTGAATTCGAAAAAAATGGCGCTGAATATTTAGAAAAATTAAAATCTTTAAACGAAGATATAAAGACAGTTATAAGTAAACTTCCAGAGGACAAACGTATTTTGGTTACGGCTCATGACGCCTTTAATTATTTCGGTCAAGCCTACGGTTTTGAAGTGGTTGGGCTTCAAGGACTATCAACAGCCACAGAAGCTGGTGTTCAAGACGTTCAAAATTTAGCTACATTTATCATAGACAAGCAAGTAAAAGCTATTTTCGTAGAAAGTTCAGTGCCAAAACGGACAATTGAAGCGCTTCAAGCGTCTGTAAAATCAAAAGGATTTGATGTTAAAATTGGTGGTACGTTATATTCTGATGCACTCGGAAACGCTGGGACAGAAGAGGGAACCTATATTGGGATGTTTAGATATAATGTGAACACAATAGTTAATGCTTTAAAGTAAAGGCTAGTTATGAAGGAACAACTCGAAAATAAAAAGTCAAATACATCGCCAAAAACACTAGCCGTTCAAATAGACGATTTAACCGTTGCCTACAACTACAAACCCGTACTTTGGGATATTGATTTAGAAATTCCCGAAGGTGTTCTCATGGCAATTGTTGGGCCAAATGGTGCCGGAAAATCAACGCTCATAAAAGCTATTTTGGGCATTTTAAAACCTATTGCTGGAAGCGTTAGTATTTATGGTAAACCTTATAATAAACAACGTGATTTAGTAGCTTATGTTCCGCAAAAAGGAAGTGTTGATTGGGATTTCCCAACCACAGCTTTAGATGTTGTTATGATGGGAACCTACGGAAGTTTAGGCTGGATAAAACGTCCTGGACAAAAGGAGAAAAAAGCCTCTTTAGAAGCCTTGGAACAGGTTGGCATGTTAGCCTTTAAAAACAGGCAAATTAGTCAGCTATCTGGTGGTCAGCAACAACGTATTTTTTTAGCACGCGCTCTAGTTCAAAATGCTTCCATATATTTTATGGATGAACCGTTTCAAGGTGTAGATGCCACAACCGAAATTGCTATTATCAATATCCTTAAATCCTTACGGAAAGCCAATAAGACAGTTATTGTCGTCCAT
>DIAL01000173.1:9347-9610 GCA_002414705.1 Flavobacteriaceae bacterium UBA5079 | reverse complement strand
AATACAGCCCGAACAGTGTTGGTAAAATTGTAACTAAAGCCGCCGTTAAAGCAAAAATACGAAAGAAAGTAAGCGCACATATATTAAGGCATAGTTTTGCAACACACTTACTAGAAGCGGGAACAGATATACGTTACATTCAAATTTTATTAGGACACAGTTCAACAAAAACAACAGAAATTTACACCCATGTTGCAAAAAGTAGTTTTAATTCTATTAAAAATCCATTAGATTTGTAGGTGTAGATATAATAGATATATACA
>DIAL01000173.1:8257-9182 GCA_002414705.1 Flavobacteriaceae bacterium UBA5079 | reverse complement strand
CAATGCCGAAAAAATCGTCCAAATTGAAAATATTATTAATCAATTGAGCTATGAATTACTTAAATTATAAATGTGTCAGAATAGATTGGAAAGGTGAACTAGCCGACACATATTATTTATTCAAAACTGATTGGATTGACAAAAAAGATATTTTGGAAGATGAAAAATTCATTTCACTTGTTGAAAATTATGATTCGGAAGTACCACCAGATTATTTACCAGCATTAGGGCAAGAATTTAGCACTTACAATATTTGTCTGTATAATATAATTGAAGATGGTGACCATTACTGTTTAGTACTTATAGATGAATCTGACAAAGAAAAATTTGAAAAATTAAACAAATCAGAAAAAGTTGATTTCGAACTTTTAAAACAACAAAGAAAGAAATGGGGAAAACCAGCTACTCGTTTAAAACTTTCAGAAAGAATTCCGTATGAGAAACTTTTAATAGAAGGCTTTTTTTGGACATTTAATTATCCTGTCTCAATAATTGAGGAACGTCTCTATAACGAAGAAGACGGTCTAAAACAGGTTAATCATTTTCTTCTAGACACTCAATTATGGCCATTAAAATCTTATAAGTCAGAGTCCGCATTTTTTCTAACAACGAAACAAAATTATACCTGTGCAATATTTAACGATGAAGAAGAAAAAAAAGAAATTGTTAAAGTTAGCCAATCGCCTTTTGAACTAGATAGTTGGACAGAAATCATTTTTAATGAAAAAATACCTTCTTTGACTCAACCTTTTTGGGCTAATGAAGATTTATTAATTATGGATAAAAAAAATGTTTGGCTAGTTAAATCCGCTCTTAAAGGTAATAAAGTCGGTGAAAAGGTGTTTGAGGCAAAAAACAAAAGAATGTTCACTCAAGGTGAATATCCTAATGTTTTTAATACTCTTAATGGTCAAACATATATACT
>DIAL01000173.1:0-8091 GCA_002414705.1 Flavobacteriaceae bacterium UBA5079 | reverse complement strand
CATATATACTGCTATATTTCAAGTTCTATAAATGGGTAAATCAAAAATTGAAAAATACTGGCTTATCTGTATTAGAACATTATGGTGACTTCAATACTTTCCCTACTGGTAATTTTAGGTTTGTATACATGGCAAATGGTAAATTAATTGAAGTCGATTTCAGAACAAAAAAAACAAGAAGCCGTCAATTAGAGTTTATTGACCGAAATTCAAGTATTCAAATTTATAATAAAGATTGGGCAGTAATTACTAGAATTGGCTATACGGACAAGAATTTAGACATTGCACAATTTTGGCAACCAAAAACAGATACTTGGATTCGAATGTCTTTAGGTAAACTAGGAAAAAACGGAATAAGAGATATTTTTTCACATCCCAAAGGTTATACTTTAATTAATACAAATGACAATTTAGTCCTTAAAGTTGATGATTTGTTAGGTAAACTTAAATCAGATATTAAGAATACCTTTTCTCAACCAACTTGGGATAAAAAATGGAAAGATGAATCTCAATTTAAATTTTGGGACAAATTAAAATCTATCATAAATTAATAGCACAGCATACAACAACGTATATAATTAATGGCTGGTTCTAGCTTGCTTACGAAAATTTTTCCGAATTTTCTATCTGGTTTTTATTTGCTAAATTAGTTGCTTACACACGCCACTAATCATATACAAACACGTTAGGCAAAATATGAAAAAACCAAATCCGAAATACAATCCAATTGATATACTTGTTGAAAGGTTTTCGGAAAATTTTGCCAAAATAAAGGACTTTGATAAACTACAAGAATCGGAAGAAGGAAAAAGACTCTTTGACTTGATTATTAAGTCAACATCCGAAATGGAAAATTTTCAAACCCTATTTCTGAATTATTATATTCCGTCAGCGAATAAATCAATTGTGGACAGTTGGAATCAAATTTCAAAGTCTAAATACAAACATTTGCTGAATATTTCAAAAGACGAATTAAAAGAGAATCTTTACGAAACTATTCGACTTGGATATGTTGGACTATTTCACAAATATGAGTCATATCTTAAATCATTGGTCGATGCGACAAACTTCCTATTAAAAGAACTTAATGAAGAAAATAATCTGTTGAGTATTGAAGAATATTGTAAAAAAGAATTTAAAATAAACATTTTCAAATCGCACCACAAATTTGCAATAATAAAAAGAATAAACTATATCTCGAACTGTGTAAAACATTGGGACGGATTTCCGATAAAAGAACCAATTCATCCAGAGTTTTTAAATTCAAATCCTGATGAAAAAATCAGAATTGAAAAGGAGATTTTTAAAATTGACATTGACAGACTAAAATCACATTGTCAATTATTAATGTCGCAGATAATAACAATCGGATTTAAACAATATTTTGAACTAGACTATGAAACCATTAAGAAGAGTTTAAAGCCTGAATTAAAAGAAAGTGTTGAAACAAAACAAAAATTAGAAGAAATAATTAAAAACTTTGATTTTGTATTATCGGACTTTAAAGAATAAATACTTTGCCTAACACCGTATAAAAATAATGCGTAGTTTAGTGCTTAATCGAGAGTTAGTGCTTGTTTGCTTGCATCTGATTTTCCTTCGGAAAATCCTCGCACTCAAACTACGCACTATTCTTATACAGAACCGTTGGCAAACATTAAGAATAAACAGATGAATAATAGATTAATAATAATCACATTAACCTTTTTTGGTTTGTTAAACACTGAAATAAAAGCACAATGCACAAAAGCAGAAGCTTATGTGGCAAAAGTAAAAGCTGCTGAAAATTGGACACCAACAGAAAGAGTGAAAAGTGGCTCAAAAGTTCAAGGATGGACACAACTTGGCACCTGGTATGCGTATAAATGTGAATGCGATAAAGGAGGCAGAACACCCGAACAGGCAGAAAATCTAAAGAATGGATTAAATGAAATCCGTCAGACTATCATAAATCTATATTCTGATGCCGGTGAAATCCCCCCTGTAATAACTCAATGTAAATCTGGCGCTAGTTCAAATTCCACAAATAATTCGAATAGTAATAAATCGTCTTTTCAAATAGAAATGGAAAATCGCTTTAACAATTATAATAAGGCGATGAGTTTAAAAACTCAGGGGGAAAACATCGCTAAGGCATTTGCAGAACAAGTAAAGCAATTTGGTAATTTAAACAACGCCTCTAACCCTCAAGAATTGTTGAATAATTTCAACCAAAACATGTCTCAAATCGCACAATTGCAAGCACAAAATAGAGTTGATAATTTAAATCAAATTGATGCTACTTTAGGAAGTGCTTTAAATGATTTAAACAATGGAAATGGCGAAGGAGCTTTATTTAGTACTCTATCATTAATTGATCAATCCTACGAACAAAAACAAGCTAAAAAAGAAGCCGAATATCAAAAGCAAAAACTGATCGTCCAGCAACAACAGAAGATGTCACAGTTTTATTGGAAAGCCCTAGAATTGAATAATCAGGCCATCAATAACTACCTGCGGATTGCAGCTTATTCGTTTTCAAAATCAGATGAAGATTTCAATATTGCCTATGCAGGACATCATCGCTGTTTCGGTAAATATATGAAAGCGAACTATAGTTACACTAATACATTCTGGACAAAGAACAATTGTGCTTTGCCAATTAAGCAGACTGAAGTTGAGAATAATCTAATAGCAAAAGACATACAATACATCATTGCTGCCAAACGAAAATTCAAATGGTTTGAAGAATCAGGTAATGAAGACTTTTTAGATGGCGCTATTCGTTTTGCAGGAGCTGCTGCGACCGAAAACCCTACAGCTGATAATTATTATTTAATGGGTCATTATGCTGGTATGGATTACCCTATAGTTGCCTATACTAGTTTCGAGACTGCAAAAAGCTTAAATCCTTCTTATTTCCTGGGTACTAAGGCAGGAGAATACTTTTTTGTTAAAACGGCCATTGAAGCATACTTCAAAGAGGCTATCGAGACCAATAACTTGGAACTTATCAAAAAAGCAATAGCTTCACAATTACATAACGAAATTAAAATTGAAGACCATGCTGCAATTATTTATGCCATAAAAGTAGATCAGCCAGATGTGGTTCAGTTGTTTTTAAATGACCTAACCAATGGCAAAACCCAACAACAAATAACTACTAAAGTAAATGAGGTGATTTTAATGGCTTCAACTTTAGATGCTCCAAAAACCATACAGCGTTTTATTGATTTAGGGTTTTCTGTAGATTTTGAGTTAAATGGAAAATCACCATTAGAGGCTTCGGATTTAGCAACATCAGTATATTCATTACCTGTTTTATTGGCAAACTCTGAAAAACAAGATGAATATACTAAACAACTTGTTGCCAATAACTCATTAACATATAAGTTTCCTTTATTAATAGATGAAATCGATCATTTTGACGAAATCACCTCGGAAAAAATGAAAGAAAAAATAATCGTGCACCTTTTCAATCAAAATAACCAATCACAATTTTTCAATCTACTAGATGGCAGTAAATCATGTGAAAATATTCTTAAAAAAGTATTCTCAACAGAATTTTTAAAAAAGCAATTTTTCTTAAGCTTGGCTATTGAAAAAAATAGTTATTCTTATAAATATATTGAGCATGATTTAGTAAGTTTTGATAATTACCAACTTAATGAAAATGATAAATCACTATTTCTTCAAACCGTTTCTGAAATAAACGATACGCATTCAATTCCACTTTCTGCTAGTGTCACATTAGATTTTTACGAAATGATCCCAATTGATTTAGAAAATGAAGGAGACCCTGAATTTGAGAATTATTATAAAAATCATTTCGATAGAGCGTATAATGAGTTTTACGGAAATATTTTAAGAACCTGTCTAATAACGAAGAAATACAAAACTTGCTCTGCCCTAATTAAAAGTATGGAAAAACAAATAGACCTGAATTCTTTATCATTTAAAAATATTCACAATAATTCAGAATTCCCTGTTTTTTTTGATGATGATGCTCCAGAGAGCTTTCAGAATTTCTCCTTAATAATTGACCATATCAATAATATAAACACCATTCCCGAAGAAATTAGCAATGAGCCTATTACCTATATTATTCAATCAAAGAATATTGAATCGTATGTTCAAGGCAAATTATTAGTTGAGAATATGATTACAAAAGGTATTCTTGAAATTAATGGAGTTAAAATAAAGAGTTCCACAGGAAGCATTCTTTCCTATTCTAAATGCAAAAAATATTGGCTCACTCAATCATTTAAACAAAATGATTTAAATTATTGGAAAGCTATTTTTAGTGGGGAGTATGAAAGTAGGAATAAATAAAAACGATTTGCCAACAATGTATATAAAAAACAGGCGATTTCGAAGCTCAAGGCTTTTGGCTCGCATCAAAGTTGGTGCTTAACCGAAAGTTTAGAGCTTCGAAATCGCCTACTTTTCATATACTAACCGTTGGCAAACATTATGACCAATATGTGTAAAGTATTTTTAAAACGAATAATAATTATATTGATTTAAAAAAAACATCGATTTTTTTAAAAAAACTTCTGACTAACTCCAAGTAAAACGATAATGTTATGGCTGAATGACTTTGGAAACGGTAAACAAAAACTAACTTTGAATATAACAAAATGTAAAAGCAAATGTTTCGCCAAAAATTATCATAAATTCACAAACTAACCATTAGTAAACCTAGACTAAAATTAATTAACATGTAATCAACTTGGAGTAAATTACATAAAACATTAAAGTTTGGAATAATAATATTCATTTTAGAGACTGGCCCTTTATTAATTTTATAAGAACTTGATGCATTTGGACTAATTGACTCAGGAAACAAAAAAGGCCCATTGATAATATCTATGCTGAGTTTTTACCCTTCAATTATTCTAATTATCGTTGGTAGCATTCTGAAATACCTAAAAATAAAAACAGCAAAATATATTAGTTTTTTCGCTTTTTATTACAATTTAAAATTAAAATAGCTTTTAAATTTGCTTTTTCTTAAAATAAGAAACTAATTTTAGCAACTAGAATATCCATAGGAATGGGACAAGAAACTGCAATTAGACTTGCAAGAGGAGTATACGCAGTGTATGCAAAAGCAAGTAAAGTAGACAAAATAATGTAAAATCATAACAAATATAAAACAGACCCTGAGTATTTAGGACCTAAAACAAATATTTAAAATATGTCTCCAGTGCAAACGCCAAAACAATGGTAACTCGAAGTTTGGTATTGGGTTAATTAAAATCGATTATTATAATGAAAGATATTTTACATATAAAAAGTATTAGTGAAATGCACCGATTAATGAATATTGACAAACCTAATCACCCTTTAATATCAGTTGTTAGGCATACAAAAGATATGAACTTAAATTTTGGGAATGGTATACGTATAAATAATCACTTATACTTTATTTCTTTAAAAGAGAATATTCAATGTGCTTTTAAATACGGTTTAACATCTTACGATTTTCAAGAAGGTAGCTTGGTATTTATGCGTCCTAAACAAATCACATCACAAACGACCGAAATCGAACCAGATTTAAGTGGTTGGACTATTTTTTTTCATCCAGATTTAATTCGATCTCATAAACTTGCAGATACCATTTATCAATATACTTTTTTTGATTATGGTAGTAACGAAGCTTTGCAAGTATCGGAAAAGGAAAAGTATGCACTTGCCACAATTATTGAAAAGATAGAATATGAATTGCAACAAAATATTGACAACCATACAGAAAAAATAATTGTTCATAACATTGAATCCTTGTTAAAATACAGTCAACGATATTTTGACCGGCAGTTTCAAACAAGAAAAAATCATCACAAGGATTACGTTATATTATTTGAAAAATATCTAAACGAGTATTTTAGTTCTGATTTGCCGTTAGAAAAAGGAATACCATCAATAGAGGCTTGCGGTGAACATTTAAAAATGTCAGGAAAATATCTTAGTGATTTACTTAAAAAAGAAACTGGGAAAAGTATCATCGAACACATTCATTTACATATTATAGATAGAGCGAAAAATAGATTATTAAATTCTGAATACACTATCAGTCAGATAGCAATTAATTTGGGATTTCAATATCCTCAACATTTTAGTAAGGTTTTCAAGAGCAAAGTAGGAATAAGTCCCAAACAATATCGAAATATGAACTAAAAATTACTTTGCTAAGCAATGTATATAAAAATATGGCAAAGTGCAAATACAAAAGGAAGTGCTTACAAAACGTGCTTCTACTATAAACTAAACGTTAACAAACATTAAAAAAACCAAATATTAAAAATATAATTTTATGAAACAAATTTACTTATTCACAGTAATTTTTATTTTAGCAATTACCTTTAAATCGCATTCGCAGCAAATAGTAGCTTCTTGGACAGGCACTAATACAGGAACTTTATCTGGAGTGCCTTTTGTATTTACTAATAGTGCAACGCGTGCTAGTGGAGCAGATTTATCTGGAGTAGGATTTGAATATGCACCTATTACTGGTAATACTACTGTGTTTGCGATTCGAGCAGATAGTAATTGGACTGTAACTTTTGACTCTCCAATACCAAATTTAAGACTTTATTGTAGATATTTAAGATCTTCTGCGGTTTCCTTTGATCAGCCTTTTACAATTTTAGAAGGAAGCGTCAATCTGTCTACCCATAATGGCACTCAACTAAATTCAGTTTTATGGGGGAATGGAATTATTGAATTTACTAATCCTATTACAACATTAACTATAACATATCTTGCGGGAGACACAAATGAGGTTCAATATACTTTTGGACTTGCTGAAACATTAACATTATCAATTGATGAAGTAACAATCAATAATACGATTGATCTTTACCCAAATCCAGCAAAGGATACTTTTAAATTATCGGGACTTTTTAAAACAGAAAATTTTTCAATATATAATACTTTGGGGTCACTTGTTAAAAAAGGAAATATCTCTGCTAATGATGAAATAAACATACAAAACTTGACAAAAGGAATGTACTTTTTAAAATTAGAAGATGGAAATACTTATAAGTTTATGAAAGAATAAAAGATTAAATTTTTAATAAAAGATTAAATTTTTAATAAAAGATTAAATTTTTAATAAAAGATTAAATTTTTATAAAAATATCTTAGCTAAAAAAACCTTTTATTAATTATGATAAAAATTCATATTACAATTATAGTACTATTATTCTCTTTTACTATAACTTCTCAAAATGCATTAGATTTTGATGGAATAGATGATTACATTGGACCAGCTGGTTCAATTAACTCAACAAATTCAATTACAGTTGAGGCTTGGATTAATACGACAAACATTGCTAGTCAAACATTTCCTCCGGTATTATCTATTTCACAAATGTGTTCGTTAGAATTATCAGGCAATAATATTGCATTTTGGGTTATAGGTAATGGTGGTAACTATTCTTCAACACAATATGCTATTAATGATGGACAATGGTATCACGTTGCTGGCACATACGATGGCACGACAATTCGATTATATATTAATGGAGTTGAGCAACCGTCAGTTTCAACAGGTGGAGTAAATTTTTTAACCAATATTGGTTCTTGGTTAATAGGCCATAGTTTTGATAATAGATTTTATAAGGGGCAAATTGATGGTGTAAGAGTTTATAATCGTGTACTAACACCTATTGAAATTGGTGCTGATTGGAATTTAGAAAACCCAATTTCAACTGATGGTTTAATTGCATCTTATAATTTTAATCAAGGGATTGCTAATGGAGCTAATCCAACCGTAACTAGTTTAATTGATAGTTCACCTGCTAATAATGATGCTACATTAAATAATTTTTCTTTAACCGGAACAAATTCCAATTGGGTTTCTTCAGGTGTAACACTTTCTGCTTTAGATTTTACAGTCAAAAACACAATAAAGCTTTACCCAAATCCAGCAAAGGATACTTTTAAATTATCGGGACTTTTTAAAATAGAAAATTATTCAATATATAATACTTTGGGATCACTTGTTAAAAAAGGAAATATCACTACTAATGATGAAATAAACATACAAAACTTGACAAAAGGAATGTACTTTTTAAAATTAGAAGATGGAAATACTTATAAGTTTAT
>DIAL01000148.1:1670-3540 GCA_002414705.1 Flavobacteriaceae bacterium UBA5079 | reverse complement strand
CCGATTTGTTTATTATATGTGCTCATCTTCCCCCTCTTCTTCCTGAACATATTCTATTTCTTCTTCCTCTCCATTAATTTCTCTTTCCATTCTTTGAATAAATCTATAAAATTCTTCTTCACTCATATTTTTCCCTTTCTAAAAGAGGAAAATGGTCCTCACCATAATTAGTATTACATGCTGGTCTATACATGTATAAAGTTCCTTTACTTCGAGTTACAGCCACATAAGCACACCTAATTTCTTCTCTTCTAAAAAAAGGAGTCGTATTTTTATAGTTGTGCATGCAAAGGGATCCCCATACGTCGCATACAACGACGTTTGTAGCTTCTCTTCCTTTTACTGAATGAATAGTTCCTACTGTAATATTTGACTCTCTAAGAGTAGGATCTTTTTTCCAAATCTCTATAATGTATCGCTGTATCTCTTCTTGATCATCAAACAAGTTTATTTTAACACCTTTTTTATATCTACCGGCTTCAGGGACGTGCTTTTTGTTAAAAACTATAAAATTAAACCACTCTTTGTCAAAACTAAACTCTTGTTTAAAAATATTTTTAATTAATAAATCGTTCCTATCATAGGAAAGATCGGACAAGAAAAGATTGCTTTTTTCTTTAACATGTTCTTTTTTTAAAACTCTTAAAAATTTTTTATCTATCCTCTGAATAAGGTCGCAAATTTGTCTACCCTCTACTTTATGGCCCTTTTTTAAGTTATCCCAAATAGTTAAAGTTTCCACTACCTTATCTTTGATCGAGTAGTTAAAATCTCTTTTTGTACCTACAGTGCTTTTAGATTTCCAAAGTAAATTTTTTTTCACTAATTGTTTTTTAAAATTAAATGCCCACGCATTAGTCCTAGCACACATAATCCAATCTTCTTTTGAAAAATCTTTTTCAATTTCATCTAAATCAAAAACATCTATTATCTCCCCTTGAACTACTTCTCCTGTATCCTTACCACCTACAATCTTGGTTTTAGGAGAAAATTCTTTTTCTTCCCTGAATTCAGGACTAATTTCTTTTATTATACTTTGGGAAAAATCCTTTATTTTCTTGGGTAATCTGTATGATTTTTCTAGTTTTTCTTTTTTATCACATTCTCTGAAAAGAAATGTATCTGGATCAGCGCAATTAAAACCGTAGATGGATTGATCATCGTCCCCAGCTAGGTAGATTTGTTTGTCTCCTGTTCCTTTGAACATTTTATCTAGAACTCCCCACATCAAGGGGTTTAAATCCTGGCATTCATCCACAAATAGAATATCATAATTAGGGAGAATTATGTCAGGCGCTAAAGTCAGGGCCAGCATATCTGTAAAATCCATTATTCCATAGGCTTTTTTATAATCTTTATATGTATTGTAGGTAAACTCTAAGTCATCTAATAATATATTATTGTATTGGTAATTTTCCTGAATCTCTTGAAAATAATGTTTGACTGATAGCCAAGAATTTCCGTGAGAAAAAGTACTACGTCCTTTAGTAATTAAATCCAGTTTGTTTTCTAAGAATTTTCTTCTTTTTCTTTCTTCCTCTTTTTTTTCTTCATCATCATCTTCTGGATCATCCTCTTCCCTGATTTGTTTTTTATATTGTTCTCTAGTAACCCACTCGGATTGAGGCCAGTTTAATATTCTATTTAAATATTTTTTATCTGAATTGGTTAACAATTGAAGTTCCTTAGGTAAAGCATTTTTGCATAGAGAATGGAGGGTTCTTATAGAATCTAATTCCTCCTCTTTAAAATTAAACTCGTCTTTGCATCGGATCTGAAGAGTGGTAGCTGTTGCTCTAGCATAACCTACTAAGCAAATCTGTTCTTTACTATAACCATAATCTAATTTTTCTCTTAAAATTTCTAGTAA
>DIAL01000148.1:0-1464 GCA_002414705.1 Flavobacteriaceae bacterium UBA5079 | reverse complement strand
TCTCTTGTTACTCCACCCATTTTTTTTAAAAATAAATGAGTATTCTCTTCTGAAAATTTCCATTTCTTTTCGTCTGTTAAATGAGTAAAGAAATTGTCAAAGGTAAAATGAACCATTTTTTTCTTCGTATCAACAAAAGGTTTTCTATCAATATGCTTTCTATCCTCACTTCTCCGTGATTTGAAACAAAAGTCTTTCATAATTTCTTTTAATTTAAACATCGGCATGCTCTCTTCCGGTGCATCTTCTCCTGTAGCTCTTTCTTGTAATTCAATGACCGCTGTATCCCAATCCACCTGTTTCATTCTTGGTGGACTTTTTCCTGTTTGTTCTGTCGCTGCTTCTCTAGCTAATTGTTGATTAATTAATTCTTTAGAATTTAATTTTACTTCGTCTCCATCAAATCCTAAGAACCATTGTCTTGGTGTTGATCTTATGTATGACAAAGGTCCGAGAGCCGTGTTCCGTAACCCTTTAATCGATTTAACTCCAAACTTTCTCAGGATACATTCACCCTTATTACAAAATTTACTTAAATGATCCTGGTTACATCTGTAAGCGTAGTCTTTTTTCTCTCTAGAATTTACAACCTTTTGAACTTCTTTATATGTTAATTCTGGTTTAAAAAATTTTTTATTATATTCCCCTGCTTTATTATCCCAGTCATCAGGAAAACGCATTTTTAAATACCTAGTCATGTCTAATAAAACTTCATCTCTGGCGCCTCTTTCTATCCCGAAACTAGCCAACGTTTGTAGACAAGGAGGTCCGTCTTTAAAACAATCATCCTTTAAAACACATTCTAATTTTTTAAGCTGATCAATTGTAATTAAACTCTTCTCATGTGCTTCAAAAAATTCCTCTATAGATGCTTTTGAACCATCTTCTTTAATCATATATCTTTCTGTATTTTGGTAGTTGTAATAAGGTAAATTAATCCAGCTTCCTGCAGAGCCTTTATCTAAATCTAAATATTTTTGAACTGGAAAAATTCTATCTGGTTTTTCTACACCAAAAATATGTTTGATTGAATGAAGTTTTTCTCTCATCAGCATTGCAGGCACATATTCTTTTGAGAAAACATATACATGTACACCACCACTTTTAGATCTTATTGGGATAACAGGGACGTTTATACTTTTTAATTTTTTAAATAACTCTTTTAAATCTGGTTTATAATTATCAAGATCAATTGCTCCCCATTTACATTTACTTTCTTTATTAATAGGGCATATTCCTAAACTGTCTGCTTTAGTACTTCCATTTTTAGTTTTTACATTGAATTTTTTACCTTCTAGATGAGCTTGCCACATAGAGTCATCGTGATTATAGTCAGAAGTCCAAGAGACTCCTGATTTTTTTGTAGCACTACTCCCTTGATGTTCGACTATGTGGTAGCCAAATCTTTCTTCTAATCCTGTAAATATATTTCTAAACTTCTTTATCATAATTTTGTCTTGGGCG
>DIAL01000047.1:33150-34037 GCA_002414705.1 Flavobacteriaceae bacterium UBA5079 | reverse complement strand
CAAATTGTTCGGACAAAAATAGCTTTGTTGTGACAATAAATCAATTACCAACTGTTATTGCGCCAGCGCCATTATTTGCTTGTGATGATAATGTGCCAGATGGTATGACCGAAATTGATTTAACAGCTACTGATGATGAAATAACAGGGAATAATCCTAACTATATTGTAACCTATTATAATTCAGCCGCAGATGCTATTGCAGGTACACCTCAAGTAACACCTTCGGCTACGGCTTATATGGGGACAGATGGTGAAATTGTGCATGTTCGTGTTGAAGATGCCACAACAGGTTGTTTTGATCTTACAACGTTAACTTTAAATGTCGTAGGAGCACCAGCTGCCAACACACCTATGGATTTACATTACTGTGATCCAGATAATGATGGATTAGGAACCTTTGACCTATCAGGTGTTGCTGCTGAAGTAACAACAGATCCTGCTTTAGAAGTTACATTCCACCTAACACAGCAAAATGCCATTGATGACGTATTACCATTAGGAAATACCTTATCTAATTTATTAGGACAAATAATTTACATACGTGTGGATTATGCAGGAGCAACTACAGACTGTCCAACTATAGTGCAATTATTATTAGTAGTTGATCAAACGCCTGTTATTGATGAAAATTTAGATCCAATTGAACTTTGTGATGATGCCGTTGCTGATGGTTTGACGGAATTCGATTTAACCATAAGAGACATGGATGTTCTTCTGAGCTTGAATCCAACAGATTATACAGTTACGTACTATGCAGATCCAGCTGATGCTGATGTAGGAATTACATCGCCTAGCTATATTGCAACTCCAGCTGCTTATACAAATACAATTCCAAACTTGCATACAGTAGGTGTTCGCGTAGAAAATAACCTAACAAATTGTTAT
>DIAL01000047.1:20721-32995 GCA_002414705.1 Flavobacteriaceae bacterium UBA5079 | reverse complement strand
TAACAAATTGTTATACTGTAACAACTTTAGATTTAATTGTAAATCCACTTCCAGTGCCTGAAACCACTACAGATGCTTTGTTTTTAACAATCTGTGATGATTCAGTTGATAATGATGGTTATGCCGAATTCGATTTAACCGTTCAAGATGCATTAATTACTGGTGGAAACACAAACTGGTCTGTAAGTTACTATGAAACAGCTGCTGATATTCCTGCGAATCCTATTCCAGATTTTACAGCGTATACAAATGCCATTGTTGGTGGTTTACCACATAATCCACAAACACTATTTGTTTTAGTTACTAATGGAACAACAGGATGTACAAATACATCTACGTTAACGCTTGAGGTTTCTAATGTGCCAACACCAACGCCTACAGCAAACATTACACCTTTAGAGGAATGTGATGATGATAATAATGGGTATGCAATTTTCGATTTACAGTCGGCAACAATAGAAATTGACAATGGTGAAGGAAATAACATTACCTATCATGGAACCTATGAAAATGCATTTGATGGTGTAAATGAATTGCCTGATTTTTACGAAAATAACGACCAAGATATGGACATTGTTTATGTAAGAGCAGAAAATCCAACAACAGGTTGCTTTACTATAGTAGAATTAACATTAATAGTTCAACCAACACCAGTTGTGCCGTTAACTATTGATGATTATTCAGAATGTGATGATGATTATAACGGTATTACTGCTTTCGATTTAACCACTATGGATACCATTATTTATGGAACTCAAAATCCAGCAGATTTTACATTAACATACCATGAGTCTTTAGCAAATGCAGAAGCTACTCCAGGCATTAATCCAATTGTTCAACCACAGTTGTCAAACTATGTTACCGCTAACAGAACTATTTATGTGAGATTAGAAGGCGCTAATGGCTGTATAAAAACAGGTCAATTTAATTTAGTTGTTAACCTGCCTCCAACCATAGCATCACAGGATGGCTTATTTGAAATTTGTGATGATGGTGTTAGTAATGATGGTTTTGCAAGTTTCGATTTAACAAGTCAAAATGATATTATTACAGGTAGCGATGCTACATTAACTGTTGATTATTATGAAACCATGGCAGATATTATGGCTGGTACTCAAATTCCAGATTATACAGATTATACAAATACATCAGTAAACGGATTGCCACATAATCCGCAAACTATATTTGTAACGGTAACGGAAACATCAAGTGGAGATAGCTGTTATGCAGTAACTACATTAACATTAGTTGTAAATACTTTACCAACACCTAATGATGTATTAGTAGACTTAGAATTATGTGATGACACAAATCCTGGTGATTTAGAAGAAATATTTGATCTTACGGTTAATGAAGCGGCTATGATGAATGCTTTCAACGAAACGGTAACCTATCATACGAGTATGGCTGATGCAGAATCTGGTAATAGTCCAATTCCAGATCCAACCATGTATCCTAATGAAAGTCCAACACAAACTATTTATGTGCGTGTTACCAAAACAGGTGATCCTACAGACCCAATGGATATGGGAACCGGTTGTTATACCATTGTAACGTTTGATATTATTGTAAACCCATTACCAGACACACCAGCTTCGGTTGAAAATATCATAGCGTGTGATGATCCGTTTGATGGTACTTATATATTCGATTTAACACAACGTGAAACAGAAATATTAGATGGACAAAGTGCTACAGATTTCAATGTAACATATTATACAACACTGGTTGCTGCGGAAGCAGGTATAGGTGGAATTGCAAATCCATCAGCGTTTCCAAACACAGTGAATCCACAAGAGATTTTTGTAAACATTGCCAACACAACAACAGGTTGTGATGTTGCTACAGTGAGTTTCTTTGTTATTGTTCAAGAAGCCGCAGTGGCAAATCCAGACAATAATCCATTAGATTTTGCTTTGTGTGATGACAATATGGAGTTTGATAACGACACAACAAACGATTCTGTTGGTTTTGATTTAGTATCTCAAAACCCAGTTGTTTTAGATGGTCAAAACCCAGCAAACTTTACGGTAACGTATTATACATCTCAAACAGATGCAGATGTTCCAACAAATGCTATAGACACAAGTGTTCCGTTTGAAAACACAGTGAATCCTCAAGTAATTTATGTGCGAGTGGATAATGATACAACAGCTGATGATATTTGTTATGATATTACAACAATGACCTTAATGGTAGATCCACTTCCGGCTTTTACACTGGAAGATTTGTACACATTATGTATTAACACCAATGGTACTGAAGTTGTTAATAGTCCAACTATAGATACAAATTTAGATGCAAGTATGTTCACCTTTGAGTGGACTGAAGCTGGTTCACCAACAACTATTATTGGAACAGATTCTAGTTTTACTCCTACAATGGGCGGAACCTATACGGTATTAGTTACAGATAATAATAATATGTGTCCTAGTATGGCTTCTACAGAAGTTATTGTAAGTTCACCACCTAATTTAGTGGCAGATGTAACAACATTAGCGTTTGCAGATAATCATGCCATTTTAGCAACAGCTAGTGGTGATGGTATTGCACAATTTGAATTTAGCATTGATAATGGTCCTTGGGTTAGTAATGAGCCTAATGACAACACTTATACATTTACAGATGTTTCTATAGGAGAGCATACTATTAAAGCTAGAGATATTAATGGCTGTGGAGAAGCAGTCGATAATGTACTCGTGTTAGATTATCCACTTTTCTTTACACCTAATAATGATGGTGATAATGATACGTGGCAAATTTCTGGAGCAACAGTCTTACAAAATGTTAAAATTTATATTTTTGATAGATATGGTAAATTAGTTAAACAATTAAATCCAAATGGACCAGGTTGGGATGGAAATTATAATGGGCAACCATTACCAACAAGTGACTATTGGTTTAGTATTGATTACCAAGAATCAGCAGACGAAGGGATGAAGCAGTTTAAAGCGCACTTTACCTTAAAACGCTAGAATAAAAAAACTAACCAACCATTAAAAAAGCTAAACGTTTATAGAAATATATTTTTTAGCTTTTTTTTTGTGATGTTAAATGGAGTGTTTATGATTCTCATTTAAAAGAATCTACTCGATTAAGTTGCTTGTAAAAACATGTTAATTATTTTGCTTTATTATTACAATAAGATATTTCAAAATAAAATTGCAAGCCAAATTAAATTTAAAAAGTTGAATAATAGATAGTGGTTCAAACTAATAATAAAGTGAATAGAGGTTGAAGTAAATTGCGTTATACCTGAAGATCTTTATAATTGTTTAAGCTAATATAGAACCGTAAAATGCTATTCAAAAAAAAGAGTATAATATTTAGCTATCAAAGGCTCTTTTGATTTAAAACAACTTGTACCAATTAATTTATTAATAATTATTTGCCCAAATAAACCCCCAAAAATCAATTTGATTCTTGGGGGTTTATATGAATTCCAACCTTACTTAAAAAACGCTTATTATATTTTATAAATTAAAACTCAATGTCAATGTTACATTTGAATTTCGAGAGTCAATATTGGCTCTATCTGTTAAGCCAACATTATACAGTTGTGTTTGGTTTGTTTGATTAGCTTGGTCATACGTTAAATCTAGTTTCGTAGAGTTTCCAAAATTATAGCCAAGACCTAAAGAATAGCCGGAGACATCACCTGCAAAAGAACCATTTTTATAAGGACTTTCTTCAAAACGATAACCACCTCTAAAACTTATGCGGTTTAGTTTGTATTCACCACCAATTCTATAAGTGGATGCTGTCGTTAATAAATTACGCATTTTATTGTTTTCAGAACTAAAATATGGGTCAGAAGTAGGTCTGAATTTGGTATTACCATAATCTCGTAATGAATAATCAAAACTAATTAAGCCAAAATTACCAAAAACATAAGCTAAACTTCCAGTAAATTTTCCAGGACTATGTATGCGATAGCTTGGAAAAATATTAGTAATGAAAGGGTCAACAACTTGAGATATATTGTCGCCATCTTCTTGCCTTACAGTTGATATATATTGAGATGATTCTTCATTAATAGTAAGCCAGGTAGGTGAGTTGTAACTAACGCCAGCACGCAATCCATCTGTTAATTTATAAATGGCGCCTACTTGAAAGGAAAATCCAGACCCAGTAGTAAAAAGACTGTTTTCAAAACGCACTCTGTTTACTGTAGAGCCTTCATTATCATTACTTTCATATAAGAAAGTAGAACGTTCGTAGTTTATAAAATGCGAGTTTAAATTAACTCCTAAAAACAACTTTTCCCCTAATTGTGCCCCAACATTAAACGTAAATTTACCATTATAACCACGAGAAGCATAACTATATTCTTGATAGTAATCCCCTTCAGCAATATTTGAAGAATACACAGTGTTATCATCATCATCTGTTAAGGGTTCTAATATATAGGATTCATAACCAAGGAAAGCTTGTTGGTTTCCATAGCCATAAAAACGACCAATTTCTCTATATGCTTGTGTATAGCTTTCGCCTGGAAAACCAGAAATTTCGTCAAGTCTTAAACCGTTTGCATAACCTTCAAAATAGGATCCAATGGATCTGTTTTGGTTAGTTCCATAAGCAAACCAATTGTCATCATAGTTACTTATTTTATCATAAGCAGCTGCTAATGTGAATTTTTTCCAAAGTGAATTAGGATTATTATTATAAAAAACAAACGCAGCACCAGTTTGATTTAAATCAAAGTTAGAGCTAGATGTTTCATTGTAACCATCATAAAAACGTGTCTTATTTTTCGTGTACATGTTTGCTAATGACATGGATATATGTCCAGCATTAAAAACAGCAGAACCAGCAGGATTAATACTTACCGCGCTCATGTCGCCTCCTAATGCACCAAAGGCGCCACTTAAAGCTCTAAATCTTGCTGTTCCTTGTACATTATCTTGTGAGTATCGCAATGCATCCGAAATATCTTGAGCAAATATTTGGGACATACCTAAAAGTCCTACAAATAGTAGAAATATCTTTTTCATATTTATAAATTTTTCTTTTTCAATTAGCTATTATAGTCCGCCTCCACGTCTACCTCCAGAGCCACCTCCTCGAGATCCACCCGAAGATCCTCTACTTCCTCCACTTGAACCACTACTCATTGATGGAGTGGAGCTTCTTCTTGGTGTACTGTAAGAATTAGTTTTAGGTCTAGTAGATGTATTTGTTCTAACCCGTGGTGTGTTATTTGTATTTGTTCTCACACGAGGTGTACTTGTATTTGTTCGCGTTCTTGTTCTAACTTCTCCTTCAGAACCTCTTACTCTTGGTGTAGAATAATTTGCTTGAGATCTGCTACGTCTGGTTACCGTATTTTCAGATGAATTTCGTCGTGTATTGTTATTATAAATTCTATTTGTATCATAATATCTAGAACTCGAATTACGTCCATATCTATTGTATGCACTTCCACGTCTACCGTTTACATAAGCTACATTGTTTCCATAGTAATAACCATTCCATTGGTTGCCGTAAAATCCGCCACCATAAAATCCACCACCAAACCAAGGGTTGTAAAATCCACCAGCGTAACCCCAATTATTGAAGCCCCAAGGACTAAACCATGGATCATAAAAACCACCCCAACCCCAACCAAAAGGAGAGTACCATGGATTATAAAATCCACCACCACCTCCATAAACATTTATCGACACACCAGAAGTTTCTTGTCCCCAACCTGCACGAGACTCATATTGAGTATCTAACGTGTCATTTTCAGCATATTCACCTTCATACTCATCAACATCAGTGAAAACTTCGTTATCTGAATAAAGTTCTAACTCTGAAGATTTTTCTTTAAAATAATTTTCATAATATGTACTGCTAGCAGAATTGTTAGCTTCTGTATATGATTCTTGTTCAACTGAAGTAGTCGTGGAACTATAAATTCCATCAGTATCTACTTGTTGGTATGTACCACAAGCAGTCAATAAAAGCAAGCTGCTTAAAATTGCTATTTTGGGTGTTTTTTCTATAAAGTAGTTTTTAAAGGACATATCTCTTGTTTTTATTGTTGAACATAACAAAAATAGTTAGTTTTGCGGAACTATTTTTATATTTAACATAGTTACAATATTTGTGCCAAAATCCTGTATATGAGCAAAAAACTTACAAGTAGAGAAGAAGATTACTCCAAATGGTATAATGAATTAGTTGTTAAGGCAGACCTTGCAGAGAATTCAGCTGTACGTGGTTGTATGGTTATTAAGCCTTATGGTTATGCTATTTGGGAAAAGATTCAAGCTGAATTAGACCGTATGTTTAAAGAAACAGGTCATCAGAATGCGTATTTCCCTATATTCATACCAAAAAGTTTATTTGAAGCGGAAGAAAAAAATGCTGAAGGTTTTGCCAAAGAATGTGCTATTGTTACACATTATAGATTACAAAACGATCCAGATAATCCAGGGAAACTTCGTGTTGATCCTGAAGCAAAGTTGGAGGAGGAGCTTATTGTGCGACCAACCAGTGAGGCCATTATTTGGAACACCTACAAGGGATGGATTCAATCCTATAGAGATTTACCTATTCTTGTAAATCAATGGGCAAATGTGGTTCGTTGGGAAATGCGTACTCGTCTCTTTTTAAGAACAGCTGAATTTTTATGGCAAGAAGGCCATACTGCGCATGCCACAAAAGCCGAAGCCATTAAAGAAGCAGAATTAATGAATAATGTGTATGCAACATTTGCAGAAAACTTTATGGCTATTCCAGTTGTAAAAGGTGTTAAAACCGATAGTGAACGTTTTGCTGGAGCTGTAGAAACATATTGTATTGAAGCTTTAATGCAAGATGGAAAAGCATTACAGGCAGGAACATCTCACTTTTTAGGTCAAAACTTTGCAAAAGCTTTCGATGTTAAATTTGCAACTCAAGAGGGAAAACAAGAATATGTATGGGCAACGTCTTGGGGAGTTTCAACTCGATTAATGGGAGCCTTAATTATGACACATAGTGATGATCATGGTTTGGTTTTACCTCCAAATTTAGCGCCAAATCAAGTGGTTATTGTGCCAATTTATAAGAATGACGAGCAATTGGAGGAAATAACCACACTTGTTAATGTTATTATGGGTGAATTACGCTCCAAACGTATTACGGTTAAGTTTGACAACAGAACAACGTTTAGACCAGGTGCTAAATTTGCACAGCATGAGTTGCAAGGTGTGCCATTGCGTATTGCTATTGGTCCAAAAGATCTAGAAAATGGAACTGTGGAGCTTGCAAGACGTGATACATTGACTAAAGAGGTGATTGCTATCGACAACTTAACGGCAAGGGTTGAAGCTTTAATGACGGAAATTCAAACAGCTCTTTATACAAAAGCACTGGATTATAGAGATTCTCACATTACAGAAGTAGATGATTTTGAAACTTTCAAAGCTATTTTAGATACAAAAGGTGGATTTATATCTGCTCATTGGGATGGAACAGAAGAAACGGAATCGAAAATAAAAGAATTAACAAAAGCTACAATTCGTTGTATTCCTTCAGATGTGGAGCCGCAAAGTGGTGATTGTGTGTATACTGGTAAGCCATCAAAGGGACGTGTCCTTTTTGCAAAAGCGTACTAATTGAAATTATTTTTAAAAAAAATTAAATAGTTGTTGCAACATTTAAAAATAGTTGTATTTTTGCATCCGCAATGGAGACATTGTAAGTTATTTTGACAAAATAAGGTTTGCAAGTTTAAATATAAAAATTTATATTTGCGCACTCAAAAAAAACAAAATGGCCCGTTCGTCTATCGGCTAGGACGCATGGTTTTCATCCATGTAAGAGGGGTTCGATTCCCCTACGGGCTACAATTTTAATAAGAAAAGAAACAAATGGCAAATCACAAGTCAGCGTTAAAGAGAATTAGAAGTAACGAAGCTAAACGCTTAAGAAATAAGTATAAGCATAAAACTACGCGTAATGCAATTAAAAAATTGCGTGACACGAGCGACAAGAAACAAGCACAAGAATTGTTCCTTGATGTAACTTCTATGATTGATAAGTTAGCGAAGAAAAACATTATACATGTTAATAAAGCAGCAAACCTTAAGTCTGGTTTAGCTAAACATGTAGCTTCTTTATAATAAGGAGGAAAAGTTTATAATTTAAAAGCTTCTCTTAATGAGAAGCTTTTTTTATTGTAAAAAATTTAGAGTAAAAGTTTAAATCCAGTTTTGTTTATAATTAAAAATGCCTTGATAGTAATTCATCAAGGCATTTTTTAGTTTATATATGTAAGCGTGTTTTAACCGTTCATAGAGATTAAAAACTCCTCATTGTTTTTAGTTTGTTTAAAACGTTCGTTGATAAATTCCATAGCTTCAACAGGATTCATATCTGCCAGGTATTTACGCATCACCCACATTCTTTGTATGGTTGTTGCGTCCAATAAAATATCATCACGACGTGTACTTGAAGATGTTAAGTCAATAGCACGGAAAATACGACGATTAGATATCTTTCTATCTAATTGTAATTCCATATTACCAGTACCTTTAAATTCTTCAAAAATAACTTCGTCCATTTTGGACCCTGTTTCCGTTAATGCGGTAGCAATTATGGTTAACGATCCGCCATTTTCAATATTACGCGCAGCACCAAAGAAACGTTTTGGTTTATGAAGTGCATTTGCATCAACACCACCACTCAAAATTTTACCAGAAGCTGGTTGAACCGAGTTGTATGCTCTTGCTAAACGCGTGATGGAATCTAATAAAATAACGACATCATGTCCGCATTCTACCAAACGTTTTGCTTTTTCTAATACAATGTTGGCAATTTTTACGTGCTCATGTGCTTCTTTATCAAAGGTAGAAGCAATTACTTCGCCACGAACATTACGTTGCATATCTGTAACTTCCTCTGGACGTTCATCAATTAACAAAATCATTTGGTAAACTTCCGGATGGTTCGCCGCAATAGCATTTGCCACATCTTTTAATAACATGGTTTTACCCGTTTTAGGCTGCGATACAATCATACCACGTTGTCCCTTTCCAATTGGAGAGAACAGATCCATAATTCGTGTAGAAATCGTGCTTTGCTTTTCAGCAATATTAAATTTTTCTTGTGGAAATAATGGTGTTAAATGCTCAAATGAAACACGGTCTCTTACTACATCTGGGCTTTGACCATTAATTCTGATTACTTTTATAAGTGGAAAATATTTTTCACCCTCTTTTGGAGGTCTAACATTTCCTAAAACCGTATCTCCAACTTTTAAACCAAATAAGCGTATTTGCGATTGTGATACATAAATATCGTCTGGTGATGATAAGTAATTATAATCTGAAGATCTTAAAAAACCGTAACCATCTTGCATAACGTCTAAAACACCTTCACTTTCTATAATAGCGTCAAACTCAAAGTCTGGCTCTCTATAGCGATTTCTAGTGTCCTTGTTGCCATTATTCTTTTTGTCGTGTTTTTGGTTTTGCGGACGGTTGTCCTTTTGCTTATCATCTCGAGTATTACCATTTTTATCATCACGCTTTTGTGGTTGATTTTGTTTTGGTCTCGGATTTGGTTTGTTTGGTCTTTGCGGTGCTTTAGGCTTTTCAGCAGCAGGTTGTTGTGTGCTGGTGTTATTTGCGCTATCCTTACTAGTGTCTTTATCGGTGTCTGCTGTGCTATCTTGAACATTAGATTCTGTAGGACGTTCCGTACTAGGTTTATTGTCGCGAGCAGGTTTCTGAACGCGTTTCCTTGGTGCTTTTTCTGCAGGTTTTGCTGTCGTTTTTTCAGTTTTTGTTTCCGTAGGAACAACTTCTTTTACAGCTTTAGGATTTGCGGCTTGTTGATCTAGAATTTGATATACTAAATCTAATTTTTTTAAAGAACGAAATTTTGAAACGTTCAGTTTTTGAGCTATTTCCTGTAATTCAGGAAGCTTCATTGCTTTTAATTGAGATATTTCAAACATTGATGTTGAATTGAATGTTTTATTTTAATGTTGTTAAGTTGAATGATTCCGAAGAAAAATTGATCTTATTTATTTGAAGAATTAATGGCTTACAAATCTGATAGTTGTAAATCATTACTGCAATTATACAACTTTATTTTCTTTTTTTTAGCTTAATTTTAAAAGAAACTGCTATTTTTGTTCTTCATAAATACGAAAAATTAATGCTTCAACGAATTCAAACTTTATATTTAATATTGGCAGCCATAGTTTCTGGCGGTCTAATTTATGTGTTTGAATTATGGACCACACCAGAAGGTGTAAAAGTATTTGCTGACGATGTTAATTATATCTTCGCTTTATTTTTAGTGTCCGCTTTTTTATCCGTATTTTCCATAGTAAGATTTAAAAGTAGGAAGTCGCAATTTATGTTGGGACGACTGAACATCATATTAAACTTTTTTTTACTAGGATTATTTGTGTATCAATCTCTAAATGTATCTGGAGAAACGGTTGTTTCTGAGAAGGGTATTGGGATTTTTCTTCCAATTGTATCTATCGTGTTATTGGCATTAGCTAATAAGGCCATCAAAAAGGATGAAGATCTCGTAAAATCTGTAGATAGATTACGATAAACCTATCATCTTAGTAGTATGAGTGCGTGAGCCCAAGGTGAAGATCTTGGGCTTTTTTATTCTCCTCCCTTAATCCCTCTAAAAGAGGGAAACTATATATGTTATTTATTTGAATATGCGTTTCCAAAATGGAAAGTACTTCCTTCTGGGAAGGATTTAGGAAGGGAATTCAATTACCTCCAAATTTTCAATCTTTTTGCCATCAATAGTAAACCGCAGCATGGTTCGTACATTGTGAAAACCGTGTTTCCCGATAGCTCCTGGATTCATATGTAGTAAATTGAGTTTTTTGTCCGGCATGACTTTTAAAATATGCGAATGTCCTGAAATAAAAATTCGTGGTGGGTTCTCTTTTATCATGTCTCGAATTCTAACGTTATATTTATTGGGATATCCGCCAATATGTGTTATCCAAACATCTACATCTTCGCACATAAATCGGTTGTCTAACGGGAATTCTAATCGTGCTTTTTCGTCATCTATATTTCCGTAAACGCCACGTAAAGGTTTTAAAGCTTTAATAGCGTCTGTTACTTTTAAATCGCCAATATCACCAGCATGCCAAACTTCATCAGCTTGTTTTACATATTTTAAAACGTCATCATCAATATAACTGTGGGTATCGGAAAGGAGGAGTATTTTTTTCATGTTCATTTCCCTCATAAGTGGGAATCTCAATTTTTAATTTAACGTTTATTTGAAATTTCAAGACGGATTAAAATTCTATCTTTGCGCTTCACAAAAATAGACAATCTTGCGGTATTTTATAGAACTTTCATATAATGGACAAGCATATCATGGCTGGCAAAATCAGCCGAATGCTATTTCGGTGCAGGAAGTTATTGAAAAAGCCTTGTCTACTTTATTAGGTGAAGAAACACCTATTATGGGAGCAGGTAGAACGGATGCTGGTGTACATGCCAAACAGATGTTTGCGCATTTTGATACAGATGTTGACTTTGAAAATGAGAAACTGTGTTATAGACTCAATGCTTTATTGCCAAAAAATGTGGCTATTCAGAATATATTTCAAGTAAAAGCAGATGCTCATGCCAGATTTCATGCAGCAAGTAGAACTTATTTATATAGAATAGCTTTGGAGAAAAGCGCTTTTAATTTTGAAAGTGCTTATTTTATAAAGCAAACTCTTGATATTCAGAAGATGCAAGCAGCAGCAGAAAGCTTATTAAACTATAAAGATTTCCAATGCTTTTCCAAAACAAATACGGATGTAAAGACGTATAATTGTAATATTATGAGTGTACATTTTGAACAGGTGGATGATGAGTTACATTTTACTATTCAAGCGGATAGGTTTTTACGCAATATGGTTCGGGCAATTGTAGGCACTTTGATAAATATTGGGTTAGGGAAAATTACTTTATCCAACTTACACACTATTATTCAATCAAAAAGCAGACAAGAAGCTGGCTATTCCGTTCCGGCTCATGGTTTGTATTTAATTCATATTTCGTATCCAGAGACGATAAAAAATGACAACTAAAACAGATAATAAATTACTAGACACCAATCTCCTTAAAAAGCTTGTAAAGTTCATGAAACCTTACAATACTGTTTTTATAGGTGTTCTATTTGTGGTTATTTTACTTGCGCTTTTAAGTGCTGCAAGACCCTATATTTTAAAATTAGCTATAGATGAAAATATAGCAACGAAAACCTTGGAAGGATTTCTACCTTATATACTATTAATGGCTGGCTTATTACT
>DIAL01000047.1:16616-20559 GCA_002414705.1 Flavobacteriaceae bacterium UBA5079 | reverse complement strand
CTGGCTTATTACTTTTTGAAGTTATTAGTCAATTACTTTTTATTTTCTATGCCAGTTGGTTAGGGCAAACGGTTGTAAAAGATATTCGAGTAACCTTGTTTAACCACATGCTTCGTTTTAAAATGAAGTATTATGATAATTCTTCAGTAGGTGTTTTAATCACCAGAGCTGTTACAGATATGGAGCGGATTGCTGCTATTTTTGGCGAAGGTTTATTTATGATTTTCCGAGACTTGTTAACCATGTTAGTCGTTTCGGGTATTATGATTTATATGAATTGGCAGTTAAGTATTATTGTGTTTTTAATGCTGCCGTTGGTTTTGTATGCCACACGAATTTTTCAGAAGTATATGAAAAAAGCGTTTGAGGAAGTACGAACCGAAGTTTCCAACTTAAATTCCTTTGTCCAAGAACGTGTTACTGGAATGAAAATTTTACAGCTGTTTACACGTGAAGATACCGAATATAAAAACTTTGTTGAAATTAACGAACGTCATAAAAAAGGGTGGTTAAAAACGGTTTGGTATAACTCTATATTTTTTCCAATTGCCGAATTATCATCATCCATAACTATTGGTTTAATTGCTTGGTATGGTGGATTAAATGCGGTTGTAGATGATACTGCAACTCTAGGAGATTTAACGGCATTTATCATGATGATACCTATGTTGTTTAGACCTTTAAGACAAATAGCTGATAAGTTTAATACCCTTCAAATGGGAATGGTTGCTGCTAATCGTGTTTTTAAAGTTTTAGAAACGACATCTCAAATTGATGACACAGGAACACAAGTAGCTGGACATTTTAAAGGCGATATCCAATTTAAAAATGTGCATTTTAGCTATGTTACAGACGAAGACGTGTTAAAAGGTATTTCATTAAACGTTAAAGCAGGTGATACTATCGCTATTGTTGGAGCAACAGGAGCTGGGAAATCCACCATTATTAATTTATTAAATCGTTTTTACGAAATTAATAAAGGTATTATACAAGTTGATGGTGTTGATATTAAAGAGTTTACATTAGCCTCATTAAGGCAGCAAATTGCAGTAGTTTTACAGGATGTATTTTTGTTTGCTGATACTATTTTAAGCAATATTACCTTAAATAATCCAAGTATTACTGAAGCAGATGTTATTGAGGCTGCTAAAGCCATTGGTATTCATGACTTTATTATGACCTTGCCCAATGGATATCATTATAATGTAAAAGAACGTGGTGCCATGTTATCTTCCGGACAACGTCAACTTATTTCTTTTTTACGTGCTTATGTAACTAATCCGAGTATTTTGGTGTTGGATGAAGCCACTTCGTCTGTCGATTCGTATTCCGAACAATTAATTCAGAATGCAACCGATAAAATTACAAAAAACAGAACATCTATTGTTATTGCACATCGTTTGGCAACCATTAAAAAGGCCGATCAAATTATTGTTATGGATGCTGGAAAAATAGTAGAGCAAGGCACACATACCGAACTTCTGAAAAAAGAAAATGGCTACTACAAAAATTTACACGATGTACAATTTGTATCGGAAGAGGTTGCTTAATTTTGTTAATTCAAATCTTTTCTAATCATATTGGCCAATTCAACAGTGTCATTAAACATAACAAATTCACCATCTTTAAAATAGGCAATCTGTCCCGTTTCCTCACTAACTGCTAAAGCTAGTGCGTCTGTTTTTTCGGTAATTCCAACAGCAGCTCTGTGTCGTAATCCAAATCGACTTGGTAAATTTTTATCATTATTTACGGGTAAAATAACACGGGTTGCTTTTACAATATTATTGGAAATAATGATGGCGCCATCGTGCAGCGGACTATTCTTAAAAAAGATACTTTCTATAATAGGTTGAGAGACCGTAATATTCATAGCATCTCCTGTAGTAGTTAGGAAATCTAAATTATTATTATGTTCTAAAACAATTAAAGCACCAGTTTTAGAGGAACTCATTTTATTGCAAGCGGAAATAATTATATCCACATCTGTTTCGTTTTCGGTTTCGGTTTTTAGGAACTTAAACTGTTTGAAAAATTTTCCGCGTTTACTAAAATTAGTAGAGCCAACCATGAGTAGAAATTTTCTAATTTCCTGCTGAAAAACCACTATCAATGCAATTAATCCAACACTCATAAATCCACCTAAAATTTTACTTAACATTTTCATTTGTAAGGTTTCAGTAACCAAAAAAATGAGGTAGATAATTACAATACCAATAAAAATATTAATGGCAACAGTACCTTTTACTAATTTATAAACATAGTAGAGTAGTGCTGCTACAAGAACAACATCTATAATGTCTATGACCGTGAATTTTAATAAGTCTTCAAAAATTTCCAAAGGCTAGTGTTTTTGTAAATGTAAGAATTTCAGATTAATAAATAAATTCGTTGCTGTCAACTATTAATGCTTCGGAATTAACTGAAACTAAAGCCGATTTTAAACTAATATAATCCTGAAAGGTCAAGGATTCAGATAAATGTAAAACCAAAGGTTTCTGTTTAAAAACGGAATCCGTTTGTAATTCAGACACCAATTCTTCTAGATTTTTGAATACTTTAGAGTTTAAAACTTTAATTTTTTTTAAAGTTTCAACTTGAAAATGGATACTGTTTTCTTTTAAAGAAGTCAACGCTTTTTGGGTTGTTTCTACTGAATCTTTTGTGTGATAATAAACTTCTGTAAAATCTAAAAACGCTAAATTTTTAATGCTTAAATCATTACATGTAAAATAGTTTTTTGCTTCTTCATTTTTATGCATTTCGGCACCACGTTTTTTGTTTTGTAGAAATTGTATGTTAGGAATAACTTGTTTTAACGTTAAACGTTTATCTACATTTATTAACCAATTAGTGGAAATTATTAAGTTTTTTCTGTTTAATTCCACACCGTTTATAGCCGTAGAATCATAAAATAAATACGCTGGAGATACATCTAAAATTTCATGAATATTGGCATTTTTAACTTCAGGTAATAGAATAACCTTATCAGAACTACAGGCAACAGTCATGATAAATAATACAGGAATTAAAAATTTAAAATATTTCATAGGTAATTAGTTCATTTCGTTAGTTAGTTTAATACACTCCATGGCTTCTTTTACATCATGAACCCGAAGAATATTTGCGCCTTTTTGTAGTGCAATTGTGTTTAAAACTGTAGTGCCATTTAAAGCGTTGTTTGGCGTGTTTTGTAATGTTTTGTATATCATAGATTTTCTTGAAACACCAACCAATAGCAGTTTTTTAAGTATTTTAAATTGTTCTAAATGTTTTAAAATCTCGAAGTTTTGTTCACGAGTCTTGGCAAATCCGAAGCCAGGATCGATAATAATATCTGTAATATGATGTTTTTTTGCTTCAAATAAACGTTCGGAAAAATAAAACAATATATCTTTTAAAAGCGACTCGTATTCCGTAAGATTTTGCATAGTTTGTGGTGTGCCACGCATGTGCATCATGATATAAGGAACGTGTAATTGTCCAACAGTTTCTAACATGTTCTCATCTAACTTTCCAGCTGAAATATCATTAATCATAGCCGCTCCAGCCAAAACACTTACTTTAGCAACTCGGCTTCTAAAGGTGTCTACGGATAGAATAATGTCTGGAAATTCAGTAATAATGGCCTGAATAATGGGAATAATCCTATTCATTTCTTCCGCTTCACTAACAAAACTAGCATTTGGTTTTGAGCTATATGCGCCAACATCAATAAAGGTAGCGCCTTGTTTTAACATAGTTTCTACTTGTAGTAGCACATCATTTGTGTTTTTATACTTGCCACCATCAAAAAATGAATCAGGGGTTAAATTTAGGATTCCCATAACTTTAGGTAATGATAAATCAATGAGGTTTCCTTTACAATTTATGGTCATAATATGCTGTCTGGTTTGTAATTCGAAATGTGTATCTTTCAGCAGTCAATCAAAATTTAATTTTG
>DIAL01000047.1:8689-16475 GCA_002414705.1 Flavobacteriaceae bacterium UBA5079 | reverse complement strand
TAAGACTAAAATCGTTGGGTATTTATATCAAAATAAAAACAATCACTATTCAACTTTGAACTTTAAACAATTTAAGCGAAATTTACGCAAAATTCAATGAAACAGATGCCAAATACATCACAAGAATATGATGCTGTAATTTCTATTTGCAGAAACCTTTTCGAGAAAAAAATGTCGGATTATGGCAGTGCATGGCGTATTTTACGTTTACCATCATTAACCGATCAGATTTTTATTAAAGCCCAACGCATTCGCGGTTTACAACAAAATGCGGTTCAGAAAGTAGATGAAGGTGAAATAAGCGAGTTTATAGGCATTATAAACTACTGCGTCATGGCACTTATTCAAATAGAAAAAGGTGTTGTTGAACAACCCGATTTAAATACAGAAGAAGCAACAAAACTATATACTAAAAAAGTAACCATAACCAAACAACTCATGATGGATAAAAATCATGATTATGGCGAAGCTTGGCGAGATATGCGTGTGAGTAGTTTAACCGATTTAATTTTACAAAAATTATTACGTGTAAAACAAATTGAAGATAACCAAGGTAAAACATTAGTAAGTGAAGGTATTGATGCTAATTATCAGGATATGATTAATTATGCTGTTTTTGCTTTAATTCACCTTGAAGCTGCAAGTAAATAGTATTTTAAAGGCTTTGTTAAAAGACATGCTTTCAGGAATTATATATAAATTAAAATAATGTAATCAATTCGTATAAAATCAAATCCTTTTTTATTGGATTTTTGTTTCTTCGAATTTGGACTTTAAAACTTTTATTATGAAACAAATTGTCGCAGTAAGTAGAATATTCGTTGGGATATTATTTATCATTTCAGGATTTATTAAATTAAATGATCCATTAGGTTTTTCTTATAAGTTGCAAGAATATTTTAGTGCAGACGTTTTAAATATCCCTTTTTTGGAGCCTTATGCGCTAATAATTTCCATATTAGTAGTTGTTTTTGAAGTGGTTTTAGGTGTTTTTCTTCTCATAGGTTACAAACCTAAATTTACAGTTTATAGCTTATTAGCTATGATTGTTTTCTTTACCTTTTTAACCTTTTATTCAGCCTATTTTGATAAAGTAAAAGACTGCGGTTGTTTTGGTGATGCCTTGAAATTAACACCATGGGAAAGTTTTACTAAAGATATAATATTACTGTTCTTTATTTTAATTTTATGGGCAGGTATTAAACATATTAAGCCGCTTTTTGGCAGACAAGTGGTTACAACAGCCATTGCCTTGTTAAGTTTTCTGGCATCCTTATCTTTTGCGTATTATGTATTAATGCATTTGCCAGCAATAGATTTTAGAGCCTATAAAGTTGGCGCAAATATTGAGGAAGGTATGACGATTCCTGATGATGCACCAAAACCAATTCAGGAATTTACATGGACATTTAAAGTTAATGGAGCTGAACAAATTTTTGTTACAGACGGAAGTTACCCAACGGTAGATGGAGAATATGTAGGTGTAGAATCTAAAGTTATTGACCCTGGTTATGAACCATCAGTTGTGGATTTTTCAATAGAAACTGAAGATGAAAATTTAACAGAATACTTCTTAAATGAAGACAAACTCATCATGATTATTATGTATAATTTGGCAACAGCAGAACCAGATGGTGTGGCAAAATTAAAGACTTTTTCGGACGAAGCTTTAAAAAATGGCTATACTGTTATTGGTTTATCGGCTTCTGGTGGAGATGAGAAAGCACAATTTAAAGCAGCACATAAATTAAATTTCGATTTTTATTTATGTGATGAAAAAGCACTTAAAACTGTGGTTAGAGCCAGTCCTGGAATTGTGAAATTGAAAAAAGGAACTGTTGTTCAAAAAGCGCATTGGAATGATATTGAAAATATCAAGCTTTAATTTCATCCATCTATAACTAAAGATATTAACATCTGATAAGCTATCTATTACATAAAATCATGTATGCCTTGCTAACACTTTTCGGAGTGGTAACGGTTATATTTTTGTTGTTTAATGTCTTGCCAGGTGATCCTGCTAAAATGATGCTTGGACAGAATCAATCGGCAGAACAAGTTGAGGTTGTCCGACAGAAATATGGTTTTGATAAACCCAAAACAACCCAGTATTTTTATTATCTAAACGATTTATTGCCTATATCATTTCACTCTAAAAAAGAAACAGATTACACCTTTTTGAGACACGGAAAATATACGGCAATACCTTTGTTTTCAATAAATAATACGACCACTGTTTTAAAGTTTCCCTATTTACGGGAATCGTTTACCAAGCAAGGTAAACGCGTTTCCGAGGTTATTGGAGAAACCTTGCCAAATACAGCTATATTAGCTATTTCTGCTATTGCCATTGCGTTATTTATTGGACTCATTTTAGGTGTCATTTCTGCTATTTATAAAGATACGTGGTTGGATAAATTTATTCAAATTGTGAGTACGGTTGGTATGAGTGTGCCATCATTTTTTAGTGCCATTTTATTTGCTTGGTTTTTTGGATTTGTATTACACGAATACACAAATCTGGAAATGACGGGTAGTCTTTACGAGTTGGATGATTATGGTGAGTCCATGTATATTCAGTGGAAAAACTTAATTCTTCCAGCCATTGTATTAGGAATTCGGCCATTGGCTGTGGTAATCCAACTCATGCGAAATTCCTTGTTGGAAGTCTATAACCAAGACTTTATCCGCACAGCCAGAGCAAAAGGATTAAGTGAGTACCAAATTATAAGAAAACATGCTGTTAAAAACGCATTGAATCCTGTGGTTACAGCAATTTCCGGATGGTTTGCTTCTATGTTAGCAGGAGCCGTTTTTGTGGAATATATTTTTGGATGGAATGGTCTTGGAAAAGAAATAGTTAACGCTTTAAACACATTAGACTTACCGGTTATTATGGGTTCTGTGTTAATCATTGCGGTAATTTTCATAATTATCAATATTTTTGTAGATATTATTTATACGTGGTTGGACCCGAAGGTTAGTCTTCAGTAGTCAGTCCTCTGCATGCATTAAGTAGTTTGTAATCATGAATTCGCGGTCTTCAATTCAAATTAAGTGAAGATTTTATAAATAATTAAATTTTAACTTTAAATAAAAGTTCCTTCGTTTTGGGAAGGTTAGGATGGTAATGAGAAAACAAATAGTCGCAGGAAACTGGAAAATGAATAATGATTTAGCAATGACTGAATCATTAATCACCGAATTAAAAAAAAGAATTAAAACATCCGAAGCAGAAATGATGATTGCGCCAGCATTTACCAATCTCTGGCATGCTTTTGAAGCGCTTAGACAATCAGATATTGAAGTTGTTGCACAAAATATGCATTTTGCAGAAAGTGGTGCTTATACAGGAGAAGTAAGTGCAGATATGCTAAAAAGTATTGGGATACAAACGGTTATTTTAGGCCATAGTGAACGTCGTGCATATTTTCATGAAACGGACGAATTATTGGCTAAAAAAGTAAACACAGCTTTAAAAAACAAAATGCGAGTTATTTTTTGTTTTGGTGAAGAATTAGCAGATAGAAAGTCTAATAATCATGAAGCCGTTGTTAAAAACCAAGTAACGAATGCACTGTTTCATTTGGATGCAGATGCTTTCAAAAATATAGTTTTAGCCTATGAGCCAGTTTGGGCTATTGGAACTGGTGAAACAGCTAGTCCAGAGCAAGCGCAAGATATGCATGCATTTATAAGAAAAACGTTAGTAAGTAAATATGGTCAGCAAGTAGCCAATTCTGTGTCTATATTATATGGTGGAAGTGTAAAACCAAATAATGCACAAGAAATATTTTCCAAACCAGATGTAGATGGTGGATTAATTGGAGGCGCAGCTTTAAATGCTGAAGATTTCATGGCTATTGTTAATGCGTTTTAAGTCAAAAAAAAATATGTCAAATACAATTTATATTGGTTACGATTTTGTAGTAACACCATTACAGCCAGCTGTTGAGATTTTAATAGCCGAACTTGGCTATGCAGGTTTTGAAAGTTTTGTAGAAACCGAAACTGGCATGACTGCTTATATTCAGAAAGAGGAATGGAACGAGAATATTTTAGAAGATATTCAGATTTTGAAATCTGATGAATTTGAAATCACCTACGAGTTCAACGAAATAGAACAAGTGAATTGGAATGCCGAATGGGAGCGGAATTTTAATCCCATAATTGTGGATGATATTTGTGCTGTTCGTGCGCCTTTTCATGAAAAATTTAATACAGAATACGATATTATTATCGAACCAAAAATGAGTTTTGGAACTGGGCACCATGAAACCACACACATGATGATCCAGCATATTTTAAAAAACGTTTTTACTAATAAGACTGTTTTAGATATGGGTTGTGGAACTGGTGTTTTGGCAATTCTAGCGGAAATGAAAGGTGCCAAAACGTTGGATGCTATTGATATTGATAATTGGTGTTATTTAAATAGTGTTGAAAATGTAGAGCGTAATAACTGTCATCATATTTCTGTTTATGAAGGTGATGTTAGTTTGCTAAAAGATAAAACCTACGATATTATTATTGCAAATATTAACCGAAACATTTTACTTCAAGATATTCCAGTATATGCTACTTGCTTGAATGCTAAAGGGTTATTGTTTTTAAGTGGGTTTTATTTTGATGATATTCCAGCTATTGAAGAAATTTGTAATAAAATGAACCTAAAACGCGTTGATACATTGCAACGTAATGACTGGGTTGCCCTTAAATTTGAAAAAGAATAAACGTTAGTTTAAAGCCATTTTAAAAAGCGCTAAAATTAAAAAGTATGAGTACCAAAGAACAAACATTAGAAGAAGTTCTTCTTAAGGAAGAGGTTTTAAAAGAAAACGAAATTATTCTTTATAATGACGATGTTAATACATTTGATCATGTTATCAATACCTTAATTTATGCTTGCGATCATACTCCAGAACAAGCAGAACAATGTTCTATTTTAGTCCATTATAAAGGAAAATGTACTGTTAAAACAGGTTCTATTAAAGATTTAGAACCACGATGCTCCATGCTTCTGGAAGCTGGCTTAAGTGCCGAGTTAATATAAAAAAAAGGCACCTAACTTTAATTAGGCGCCTAATTTAAAGGACATCATTAAAATTGCTGATACTCCTCCGATTAATAGCATTATAAAGATTGATAATTATTAGTTAATAATCTATGATATTTGTCAGTCTCCTAAAATTAATTGATGTAACGTAATATTTATAATCACATCTTTATTGTTTTTACCCATTCTATATTTTTAGCAGTCCATTCTTCTGCATATTTCCAGTTAATTACTACTTCTTTTCCTAAAGTAGCAAAAGTTTGAGACAATTTGATAATTCTACTTTTAACTGATTGGTGGTTTTATGAAAATCAAAGTGTTTTTAAGTCCTGATGGATTTCAAGATATTGATTTGTAAATGTTTAATAACTGATTTAAATCATATGTAAAATAGTTTAAAAGCCTTAAATTGAAGTGTAACTGCATTTTTTATGAATGAAAATCAAACTAGAGATTTAGAATTTCATCAAAACCTTGGTAAGTTATTTTATGCAGTAGCTTTCACAGATAAAAACATGGTTAAAGATGAGTTTAGTTCTTTAATCACGTGTTTTGATGATTTAAGCTTCCATCATGTTTTTCCAAAAACAGATTTTAAATTCCAAGTCATTTCAACATTTAATGCGCTTTATCCGGAACATGTTGATGCGAAAAATTGTTTTAATGAATTTATTGATTATGTAAGAAGAATGGCAAGCTCTTTTCAAAGCCTATAAATAAGTCTATATTAAAAATGGCGAGTAAAATAGTAGCTAGTTTTTCAGGTCAAAAAAAATCCGAGCTAGTTATGCTTGCAAAATTGAGTATTGAATTTAAAAAAAACATAATTGACTAGCTTATTAATTATGGAAAGCAAATTATTTCACTATTCTTGTCCTTATTTATGTTTCTTGTTCACAGAAGCAAGATGGAATATTTCCTACAGAACGTGCTTTAGTAGGAGAAATTACAGATGATATTGATGTCATATTGAAAGATTTGTCATTTAATTACTTGCGTAGAGTTTTATTAAGTGGTAGACCGATAATTGATAATGAAAATCATGTAGTTGCCGTTGTGGTAACCATTTAAGATATTAGTCGGTATAAAATGTTGGAAGAAGAATTGGAACGAAAAGATCAAGAATCAAGACCAATGATTGGCTTTAAACATACAAAGCGTAAAAACTGAATAGTTAACCAATTCAACTTTTAAAAGTCCGAAGTAACTGATAGAGGTCATTTTGCAGTTTTGTATAAACCAATAAATTAGTTTAAAATTATAAAAAGATGAAACACATAGGAATTTGGATCGACAAAAAAAACGCCAAAGTAGTCACAGTTACTAAAGATGGTGAAACGCTCGAGACTGTCTTGTCTGAAGTAGAATTCTTTAATCGCAAAGGCAGTTCAAGACCAAGATTAAAAACAGGAATGGCGCAAGATGTTGTTCACGAAAGTATGTATCTTGAACGCGAAAAGCAACAGTTAAAAGCATACTTTAAAAAACTGGCAGCTATTACTAAAGATGCAGATACGATAGCTATTTTTGGACCTTCTAGTACACCTGAAAAATTTAGAAAAGAACTACAAGAACACTACAAGCCTATTGGCGAAAAAGTGAAAATTGTTAAAAAAACCGATAGTATGACAGATAACCAAGTTATTGCTCTTGTTAGGGATTATTTTAGTCACAATAAGATTATAATGTAAATAGATAATTTGTTAGAAGAATTTTATTAATATCTAACGGTCTGATTTATATGATTTTATTTTTATTTTTTAAGATTAATTTTTTTTGTTTTGGAATAGTAACTGAAAAATTTTTATAAATTAGTAATAATAATTGTATTTATTATTATGAATATGATTTAGAGAAAGAACCCCAAATTTAAACGATAAAATTGTTTTCAAAATAGCTGATATATTAGGCTTATCTTATACTTATGAAAAAGAGGAATTAGAAGGTACATTTGCTCCAATTGATGTTTTAGATTATATCTATGCGGTTTTACATTCACCAACGTATAGAGAGACATACAAAGAATTTTTAAAAATAGATTTCCCACGTGTACCATATCCTAAAGATGCAGATACATTTTGGAAATTGGTAAAGTAGGTGAAGAGATACGCCAGATCCACTTGCTAGAAAGTCCAACCGTAGAAAACTACATAACAGAATACCCAGAAGACGGTGACAATGTGGTAACACGTAAACTAACCAAAACTAATATAGGCTACGAAGCCGTTACAGACACGCACGGTAAGGTATGGATAAACGATAACCAATATTTTGATAAAGTGCCGTTAGTCGCATGGGAGTTTTATATTGGTGACTACCAACCCGCACAAAAATGGCTAAAAGACCGTAAAGACAGAGAGTTAAGTTTTGAGGACATTTTACACTATCAAAAAATCATAGTAGCACTTACAGAAACTGACCGAATAATGAAAGAAATCGATAAGATCGATTTCATGGAAACTAAAAAAGACACTTCAAAAGCAAAAAGTTAAGCTTTTTAAGTATAAATGACACGTTTAGTGACACATATGAAAAGTAAAAATCCGCAACAGTCTCATTATGAGTTGTATGCGGATTTTTTTCGTGAACGATATTGACCTGACTTCAAATCAAATATTTAATCTTTTTGAAAATTTGAAAAGAAATTTATAATAAAAATTATGCTAGGTTAACAAGGAACATAACTATTAGCGGGAACTGGACTCGAACCAGTGACCTTCGGGTTATGAG
>DIAL01000047.1:8086-8561 GCA_002414705.1 Flavobacteriaceae bacterium UBA5079 | reverse complement strand
CCAGTGACCTTCGGGTTATGAGTTTAAAAAAACAACCGAATTGGACGCTATAATACCTTATTTTAATAAAATCGTGTACGCAATCGTGTACTCTGATTAATACTTAATTTCCCAAATTTAATGAAAATTACATCAATTATAATCATTAATTAATACATATTGCAAAAAACGGCAAGACAATACCACTCTCGACGGAAAAAAGTGAGCATAGTTAAATTATCAATAACTCACTGTATTGTATTAGTTTAAAGCCATAAATGATCTGGTTCAAAAACTCTTTTCAGCCTAAGCTATTAAAAGGGTTTACAATAATTATTGCTATTCTCACTTTTATCTGCTGTATGTGGCTCACCTCGTCCGTCCTATCCATATATATTAAAAGACTTAGATTATTTTCATAATGCAGCAAAGGCTTTTCAACACTCTCTCCTACTGCTTTTGAAGCAGCAAAACAAAAAAAACCATTCAACTAAAA
>DIAL01000047.1:0-7993 GCA_002414705.1 Flavobacteriaceae bacterium UBA5079 | reverse complement strand
AAACCATTCAACTAAAAAGTAAAGCCACAATCAATACTAACGATATTATGTATATAGCTTCAGATGGGCATTATGTAGACTACTTTGTGACTAACAAAAAAAGCGCCGAAGTAGACAGAGACACACTTAAAAACATACGTAATCGCTTACCAGAAGAAAGCTTTATACAAATTCATAGAAAATAAATTGTAAACATCAAAGCCATAAAACGTATTAGTTCTCAAAATGTAACACTAATAAACGGAACTCAATATCTCAAGAACTTACAAAGCTTCCGTAAAAGATAGGTTTAAGAAGATATAAACCAAAAAAGGCACAGTCATTCATGTTAAGTTTTTAGTCACTCACGACAAAAATTTAGAAACATCAGTTATACCAAATACATTTATACCCACAAACTAAACTTTAATTTATGAAACATCTAATTTTAGCATGCTGAATGCTGGGCCTAGTTTCAAAGGCCAACAGTCAAGACATCTCCTTTGGTGCAAAGAGGCTTAGTGAGCATTGCACCAACTTTTGAGTTTCCTGGTATTGAAGTCACCGCATGAAAAACCTACAATCCAATAACAAAAAAGTTATCTTATTTTTTGCTACCGCTTGGTGTAACGCTAGTTGGGATTTAGTACAATCAGGAATATTAGATGGTATTTATAGCAATTATGGAGCTAAAGCTAGTTTACTGTGCGCAAATGCGAGGGGATTGTCTAAGAGTGATAGTATAAGTAAGGCAGTGGAAATTATCGAAAATGATTTCATCAAAAAATTTGGAATAGATAAAGAAGACAAAGACTACAAAAAGAAAGTGGCGGCAGTATATAATAAATATGCTGATAAACTCATATGCAATGATACGCCTTCATTTAGATCAAGAAACCCAGAACAATTTATTAAACGAGTGATTTCTTTAGAATGTATATATCCATTTTGGATGATTTTCTATTATACGACTATGAAGAATATCCAATCGATGTTAATACCGTAGAAATTTAACCAGTGGTGAAAAAGAAACACTTTTAGATGATATCAATAAGATTTTAAAAGCTCCAGATGTAGCTAAAAACTATAATGTTAGAGAAATTCAGTCATTGAGAAGATATGTTATTAACGACTACAACGCTAAAACAGCTCGTGAGTTAGAAGATTAAAAATAGAAAAGCTTATTTAAATAACTTCACAGACTTATGGAACTATACTTGAATGACCAACCAACAGACCAGTCCATATTTACCCTTAATAATGGTTTAAATTTTGGACGGTTTTTAGACCATAACATTGTTAAAGATTACAAGATTGTTATGGATAAAGTTCACTTTTTTAATCTTTTAGAAGAACCTTACCAAGAAGTAATGATTGACATTAAAGCTGATGATCTAAAATACAATGAAACTTCAGATTTTTCTGAAGTAAACTATTGTTCGTTTGAAGAATTATTAGCAAAACCAGAGCATCTATTTTCTATTGTAGAATGGTTCTTCTACAAGGAGTTATTTAAAGACTTCATTGGTAATCCTCAATTTGAATATGTTATTAACAGTATAGAAGGCATCAAACCTAAAGAAGAAAAAGTAATCATCACAGGCAAATGTTTTAAGAAAGTTGAAAAAAATAAATAATTAATTGAACAAATTTTAAATAATAACGAAAGCACAACAATGTATAAGTTGTATTAAAACGTCCAAATATTAAATAAAAAAAGGTCAACCTATTTTAGTATAATACACTATATTTTTAACTTAAATTAATTAACCATGAAAGTAATCACTTATTTTTTAAGCTTTTCTCTGCTACTTTTAGCACTTGGTATTAGCCCATCAACCAACACTATAAAAGATTTTAAAAGAAATAAAACTGAAATAACCCCAAAAAATGATGGCTGCTACTTTGCAGTAGTACTTTCAAATACGAGTTGGACAAAAAGAGAAAAAACATTTGTAAGATCATCAGTAGTTAGTCTTACTTATACTGATCTTTTTGGAGGTGCAAATATGAAAGATGATCTTCAAAAGCAATTTTTCTACTTCCTTTATGATAAGCACAACAATCTTCTTAAAGTTTTTAAAGGAGATTCAAGTTACAGTTCAATAACAACCTTTTTTGGTAAGTCTGAAGCAGACGTTTTATCTAAAATTGACAAATATTATGGTAAGATGAATGATTACAAAAAACATGTTTTAAAAGACTTCAATTATATAAAAGATAAACTTTCTCCTGCAACATTGAAATCACAAAAAACGCATACCATGTGGAAAGAGATTAACGAATACTTAAAAAAAGGAGTGGACCTTAACCGATAAATGTATTTTATTTATCAAATAAAAAATTATTAAAACACTCATAAATTTTAACTCTACTATTATAGTTCGAGATTAATTATACTTTTTAAAATGATGATAAAAGTAAAAAAAGACAGTAAAAAAAATAAACAAAAGAATAGTATAGCGTCAAATAATTATATGAAATATTTTTTCACTCTGATATTAATGATTGTTTTAAATAAAACTTCATTTTCTCAAAGCGATTGGAGTAATGATAAGTTTTCAGGAGAGCTAAAAGGAATGAGTTTTGATTATGAAATTAAATATAAAATTGATTGTACATTAGGGACACCCTTTGTGAGGGCAACTTTGCATTCAGTTCGTGTGACAGGTTATGACGAATATTCTACTGCTTATAATGGACTAAAAGGGTATTATTTTCCTATTGAGGTTGATGCAGGGTTTTTAGAAGTTGAATCAGAAATTTTTACATGTTGTATTAAAAAAGGCACTTTTCAACTTAATAAAGCTCATCTATCAATATCTAATGGAGGAGAGGGTGCTGCGCTTACTGCTGATGAATTCCGTTTTACTGATGAGTCCGAACTTAAAAAATTATTTAATATTAGCAGCTGTTCAGACCTAAAAAATAAATTACAAGATCAAAGTATAACTTTAAAAGTCACAAGAAACGAATTTCAAAAATTTGAAGGTGACTTAAGATATCAAGGAGAATCTTTAAATTTATTATTAGATGCAGCCATAAAAAAACAATCAGAAGAATTTTTAAAACCTTTATATCAATACACTAAATGTTCAGCTACTTCTAATAACAATTCCATCGATTTTTATAAGCAAGGTATTAAAAAAGTAGAGGGGTTAATTAGATCTTCCACCTCAAGTTTAGTCAAAGAAAAACTAAATATAATTCTTAAAAACATTACTAATTGTTTAAATCAAAAAATTAAAATACAAGAAAATAAAGATAAACTAGATGCTGAATTAAAGCTTGAGAAAAACAAACGTAAAATACAAAAGATGCGTTTGAACCGAGAGGAACTAGCTAGAATTAACCAACAACTCGACTATAATAATAAGGTGAATAGTTATACTTCAAAAGGAATCAATCTTAGTAAAGCTCATAAAATGGTTCAAGAAGAATATAAGATAAATTTGATAGATAATGTTGTTGGTAAAGGATTAAATCAGATTTCAAATACTATAATGAATCAAATTAATAGGGCTAGTGCGCGAAAAGAAGCTAGACAAGATGCAAATGTTAATAATTGGAAAAGCTATAATGACGGATTTATTAAGTACATTAATGAAATTAGAAAATTTAATTCAGAACGCAGAAAGGAGATAAGATCATTAGCTATTTATAATTCTCATTCAGAAAATGTAGAAGATTTAATGCAGGAGATTCTTTGGCTAATTGAGGCTGAGAATACTGAAAGTTATATTTTTAATTATAAAGTAGATAAACAACAAAAAGTGCCTTCATATTTACAATCTCTTCATAAAAGTGAATATGCAATGTTTACTGTTTTAGAAAAGTCTGTTGTTGTTGACAAAATCATAGAGGATGCTTATTTTGAAAATAATATATTGTATGTAAAAATAAAAGAAACAGCTAAGGAAGCGCAATATGACAAAGACCATCTTGAAGGATATGGAGGGGGATCTCTGGGTAAATATCAACCAAAAAAATTCACGCTTCGAACACTAATTAAGTATAATTTAGATACAGATGAAACAACTACTTTTAGAAATTGTACATGGGTAGGATATGGCGGAATACCAGGTGATAATAAGTATGTTTCAAATGAATCATTTCAAATTCAACTTAAGAATCTAGATGATTTAAAAGTATTGATTCCTAGTAAAAGAATTCTAGAAAGTAAATATGCAATGTCAGGAATTATTAGTACAAAATTAAATAATATAAGAAAAATATATAAAAGAGAAGAAATTGATGTATTAAAGTCCAATCCCTCATTCATTAAAGAATTTGAGCAAAAAATTTACAAACAATTACAAGATTTCAGCAAATTGAAAAGCGTCGGTGGTGAACCTAATTTATTGGTGAATTATAGATATACCACCAATCCGAATGAACAATGTATGATTAGTTTTTGGGGCGATAAATGGATGGGAGAAGAAAATTATATGCTGTTAAGTTACCCCGGGGGGGATATAATGAATCAGGTCAACGCGAATAATTTAAATTTTAATGCACCAACCTTTTCAAACGAACAAGTAGCAAAACAAAAATTAAAAGGAAATCAATACGGTTTTTCAAAAACATTAGACAATACTTCAATCATTGGAGGTCTAAACGGCTATGCAATAGCAACTTTAGAAAAGTACAAAGATTTTTATGAAACAATCTATTTCTATAACAAAGCTGGTAGAAATATTAAAGATTTAAAACTACCTACTTCACTAGAATCTAATATTTGGATGCCTTACATAGAAGTAGGTAGGGCAGAAAAGTTTATTGAATATGAATATATAGAAAATGAAGGCTTAAAGCTTAAACTGAAGGAAAAGGGTGTAAAAGAGCTTCCTATGTCTGAATATAGAGTAAAAGATGCGGATGGTATAATTTATAATCTAACTTCAAAAAGAAAAATATTACTTTTTCCTTCGGCTAAGGTTAGCTATGTGTTTTCTTCTCAGGATGAATTAATTGAGACAAACTCAAATAAAAAGCAACTCTATAATATTTACACACCTACAAAAACAGAAAGGTATATTAACCAAAAATATTATGCCGGAACAACAAGCTATATCTCATTAAATCAGATTAAAAAATTCGACGTATTTAAAAGTGCAAATCCAATCTATTATTCAACTACTTTTCTTGATGGAAACTTATCAAAATCCGAAACCTCAAAGCTTAATGATGTAGTAGGTTCTCACTTCTCAAAAATGGGATCTTCAAACATCTATTATAAAATGTTCGAGTATTTTAATTCAATTGACTTATCGGAAAACGGAATTACATATGAAGGAAGAAAGCCAAGCTATGATAGTAATGGTAAATTGGAAACTGTCGGTATTTCAATTGATGGAAAGAAAGTTGGATGGTGGGATTATTACAACCAGGCAGGTAAGATTTATGAGAAGATAGAGTATATCGCTGGGGTAAAAGTTGAAAAAATAGTTTTCGATGAAAACGAAATTGCAATTATTAGACAGCAATTTTATTCATCTGGTATTTTATCAATGTCTTATCACTATAATCCAATTACAAAAATTCGTACCCGCAAGTTATATGATGAAGGAATAGTAACTAGTGAAATAGACTCGGAAGCAAAAGGCATTTATGATGAGGATGGAAAACGAATAGAATCACGAGAATACGAATATGGCATATTGACTAATACTACTAAACTTTAAAAATAGAAAGGGAATGAAAAAAGGAAAATATCTATTAATACTTGTAATTACCTCTACTTTTCTTTGCATTGGACAGGAAGTCACAGATTATGCTGAGTACTATGAAGACACAGATGTTTTATGGCGTAAGGGAAAAGTCCTCAACGGCAAAGCACATGGTTATTGGGAGTATTATGATGAAAAAGGAGTTTTATCTTCAACAGGCTATTGGATAGAAGGCGCAAAGGACAGTGTTTGGAAATCTTATTTAGGAAAAGACCGGTTGTGGTTTATTGAAAACTATAAGAATGACAAACTAAATGGCACATATATCCAAATGGATATTGATGGTTCAGGTTATGCATCTTTTAAGGGGCAATATAAGAATGATAAGCCCACTGGTAAATGGACCAGTTATTATACGTCGGATGAGAAGGCAGGAAAAGTGGCCTATGAGTTTGAGTTAAAACCGATGGGCGAAACCGCTCCGGCAACCAGGTATTTTTACAGTACCGATTATAAGGATATAAATGGCAAGGACCCCTATTATACGGACGCATTTAAAAGTGAGGGGAACGTTAAATTTACTTCAATAGAAGAAAATCCCTTGGAAAACGGGATGGCCTTGATTTGGTTTTTATACATTAATCTCAAGATCAATGCTGTATATCAGGGCAACTGGAAATACTATTATAAAAATGGGCAAATCCATGCAGAAGGAACCTACGAAAACGGTTATAAGCAAGGCAGCTGGACATATTACTATCCGAATGGAAATAAATGGATGGTATGTACTTATAACGGAGGGTATAAAAGTTGGGGTGTAGAAACAGGGCCTAACGAAACCATTACTTATTCGAGAAATTTTAGAGGTGGTCCTTTTGAGCTGTACTATGAGAACGGAAAGCTCAAAGAAAAAGGTGTATATACAAAGGAAGAAGAAAAAATAGGCATCTGGAAGTATTATAATGAAGATGGAAGTCTTGAAAAAACAGAGACATATATTGATGGAGTTAAACAATAAAATTAGTTCTAATGAAAAAAGAAAAATATCTACTAATCCTCTTATTTACTTCTACTTTTTTTTGCTTTGGGCAGGAAGAAACTGATTATTTAGAATACCACGAGGGTACAAAAGTTGTATGGCGGAAAGGCAAAGTGCTTAATGGTAAACCACATAGTAATTGGAAATACTACGATAAAAATGGAATCCTTCAATTAGATGCAGATTTTGACAATGGATTAAAACATGGCATGTGGATATACTATATTCAATCAAAAAAATCGGAAGAAGGTGAATATAAAAATGATAAAAAGGAAGGAACCTGGATAATTTATGATATCCAGGGCGTATTATATCGCAAAGAAAACTATAAAAATGGAGAAAAAGATGGTGTGTTTTTAGAATTTTATAATGGTAAAATAGCAGAAAAAGGAGTCTATGAAAACGGCATACCTATTGGAACTTGGGAAACATATTATAGTTATGGAGAACACGAAGGAAAAATTAAATTTGAAACAACGATAAACTCAAACAGCATATTATTTCCTTTCAAAGAATATTATTATAATGAAAATATAACTGACATATCAAGCGAACCCGGAGTTGGAATAAATAAACCTTATTACGCAATCGGTTCTGTAATTATATCGGATAAGGAAACTGATCTTAATTTGGATGAAAATACCTTTCTTGAGCTGCATGGAAACTGGAAGGGATATTACAAAGATGGGGCTGAATTTTGTTCTGGCAACTATGATCATACAAGCAAAAACAACTCTTGGAAATACTATTTTGAGAATGGAAACTTAATGGCGGAAGGAGTATTAAAAAATGATCAAAGAGTGGATACTTGGAAATTTTATTATAATAATGAAAAGATTAAGGAAGTCGCAAATTATATAACGAGAAGTAATGGAGAAAGTCATTTATGGGGAGAAAATAAGGAATATTACGAAAATGGAAACATCAAAAGTGAAGGCATTTATGATTTAAAGCGAGAAAAGTGGACAGATGCTTCTCATACAAAGAATTATTACGAAAACGGAAAGATTGAAAGTATAATAACTAGAACTGAAGAGGATACGTCCGATTATTACAGTTATTTTGAAAATGGTAATATAAAAAACCGTACTTGGTGGGATGGAAAAAAACTTGCCTATTTTTTTTATTACGAAAATGGTAATTTAAAAAGTGTATCGTTTTACAATAGTTCTAAAGAAAAAACTGGCGTCTGGAAAGAATATAATGAAGACGGTACTTTGAAAGAAACAATAAACTACTCCAATTAGTATTCAAATAGGAAGACCAACTTTTGTTAACATCGATTACTGGAATTACTACATTAGAC
>DIAL01000154.1:10254-10624 GCA_002414705.1 Flavobacteriaceae bacterium UBA5079 | reverse complement strand
AGAAAATCAGTTTATCAGATTATTACAAAAAGGATCAACTGTTAACTTAAAAGGTTTCAAAACAGATTCTGGAGCCGTAGAAGGTTTGCTTCGTTTTGATGACGATTTTAAATTAGTATTAGAACCTAAAAAGAAAAAACAAGCTATTATTCCAGAAACCATAACATGCCCGAAATGCAAGCAAGGAACCATAGTTAAAGGCCAAACTGCTTATGGTTGTACAAAATATAATAAGGGTTGCAATTTTTTATTACCTTTTAATGTGTTAAGAGAAAAAGCGACAGGTAAGACGATGACTAAAGAATTAGTATTTGAGATTATTCAAACTCATGGAAAATAATACCGATTTTTCTAAATTGTGATAAATGTC
>DIAL01000154.1:8649-10039 GCA_002414705.1 Flavobacteriaceae bacterium UBA5079 | reverse complement strand
GCATCTTAATTAATTTTATGATGAGTGGAAAGAAAAAGGATGATGAACAAAGTACAGATGATATATCCTCTGGTTCTTAATTAATTATCTATTGTGGTTAATTAAAAATGTTAAATTCGTTAGTTTTAATAACATAACCAATACGGATTACACTTTTGTATTCCTTGTAATTAATTAAACTTTCTGAATAACCATTAAACCATTCAAGCATAAAACCTTGGTTGTTTTTTTTAAATGGTCTGTAATATAAACGACTTCTAATTGCTCCTTTCCAATTAAATTGTAAGCCTTTTCTTGCCATTAATTCAAAATTCCATTTATCGGACCAAAGATCCTGGTAAACGTTAAGTTCATAAAACCCCAAGTAATCAAATAAATCTGGATTCCCAACTTTGTAAACAAAAGGAATCCATACTTTTAATGACGCCTGTGTTGTTCTGCCTATTTTTTGTGTGATAAGAAATATTAAAATTATTCCAACTTCTAGAAAAAATACTATCTCTACCATTGGATTCATGCTCCATTCCAAAAGTACCAACAGCAATTGGCTGGTTGTTTTTATAAAATACTTTACCTATTACAATTGAAGGATTAAAGTTAATTTCTTTAAAAGGACTGGATTCTTGATATATATCCCAAAAAGCTTTTTGTGTATACTTAACAAAAAGATTGGAATCCCAGATTAAGGGTTTACGGGTTACCAATTGCTTAAAACTAATTTGATACTTTACGTCTGCAGATTTTGAGCTAATAGATTTATTAGTTGGCACACCAGTTAAAATAACTTCAAAGCCTTTGGTTTTTTCATTTCCAATTAAAGTCCAAAACCAAATGTTAGCATTGTTAGCAAAATAATAACGCCCTAAAATGCCATAAACACCATTGGTGAGCTGCAATGGATCTCTAGGGTCAATTTGGTTAAACCATTGTAATGGTCTTAATAAAGTAGCTGAACCAAAATCTATTTTCTGAAGCCCAACACGGATTTCATAAGTCTTTTTAACTGAAGTGATTTTAGTAATTGCAGCTCGTGGAATTTTAGTAATTTTAATAGGTATTACTGATAATCAAATAATTTTTAAAGCGACCGATTTTTATATTCCAACAGTTGGATATGCAATTGCAATAGTCTTCGGTTTTTTTCGGTTAGAAAAGCTGTCAAATTAAACCACTCGCGTTAAAACAAAATGGAACTAAAAGTAGAAGCTTTTTGGAAAACGATAATAATAATGACTGATAAAAATAGCCACAAGGTCACATTTGAATAACACAGTACATGTTGTCCTTATAATTTCCCATTAAACACATACATTTGACAAAAATAATTTAAAATGAATACATATATTCAATCCATTCCTTTAAAAGATTTAGATTATCAAGCAGTAGATTT
>DIAL01000154.1:7199-8518 GCA_002414705.1 Flavobacteriaceae bacterium UBA5079 | reverse complement strand
ATTATCAAGCAGTAGATTTAATGATGCGTTATAAAGATCAAGTTTTATTACTCATCATTTATAATAACGATTGTTTAGGTTGTACTGGTCGTGCAATTCCTCTGGCATACGAATTTCAACAAAAATATTCAGCACTTCAAGTTATTGGTATTCATGCAAATTTCAAGAATAGAGAAGGAACAAAATCTACAATAAAAAATATTTTTACTAGCGGCGAGAATCCTTTTCCGATCTATATTGACGAAAATCACCAAGTTTATGACCAGTTTCAATCTGAAGGAACACCACAGTGGATTATTATATCTGAAAAAGGTGAATTATTTCGATCTATTTTTGGGTCTCAAGATAATGCGCAAAACCGTTTATATTACGCTCTTAAAAGTCTTTTAGAGTAATAAATAAAATTTACGATTTTTTACAATTTGTAATGTAACTACTCTCCTACTTAAAACGTTTACTAATAATTATTTGTTAAAAAAAATGAATGTTCATTCTTTTTTAAATACATTTGTATCAGAATTAAAATTCACATGGGAAAACTTCAAAAAAGTATTGATAAACGTAATGCGCTGGTAAAAGCAACTATTGAGTTGGTAAATAACAATGGGTTTCACGCTACACCTATGAGTAAGATTGCTAAAATGGCAGATGTGTCTCCTGCTACAATATATTTATATTTTGAAAACAAACAAGATTTAGTAAATCAAACTTACATGGATATAAAAGCAGAATACACCAATTTTGCTTTTGCTACTCACAATCCAAATACGCCTGTTAAAGAAGGTTTTGAAAATATTTGGAAACGCATTGCAGAGTTTAAACTTAAAGACTGTGAAAACGCGATGTTTTTGGCGCAATGTGATAATACACCAATGATTGATGAGTCTATTAGGCAAAAAGGAATTAAACATTTACAACCGCTACTCGACCTTTGGGAACGTGGCAGAAACGAACAAGTTATAAAGCCTGTGTCAGACTATTTATTATATGCTTACGCAATTAATCCGCTTTCATTTTTAATGATATCTCAAAAACGAGGTGCTTTACAATTAAGTAAAAAACATATAGAGGAAGCTTATCAAGCTGCTTGGGACAGTATCAAGTTGTAAGTTATGAGAAAAAAATAGACCTAACATTAAATATCAGAACGAAATAAAAACAATTAAAAATTATATATGGAATTATTAGACAAATTGAATTGGAGATATGCTGCTAAAGCAATGAACGGAAAAAAAGTAGCCGGAGATACCATAGAACGTATTTTAGAAGCCGCTCGTTTGGCTCCAACATCTAGTGGATTACAACCTTTTGAGATTTTT
>DIAL01000154.1:0-7094 GCA_002414705.1 Flavobacteriaceae bacterium UBA5079 | reverse complement strand
AACCTTTTGAGATTTTTGTAGTTAAAAATCAAGAAATCAAAGAAAAAATAAGACCAATAGCTTGGAACCAATCAGTAATTACTGACTGCTCCCACCTACTCGTTTTTGCAGCTTGGGATACCTATACAACAGATAGAATTAATTATATGTTCGATTTAACCAATGAAATTCGTGGTTTTAAAAACGAAGGTTGGGAAAACTACCGACAAATGCTATTGAGCTCATATCCTCAAAAAGATGCTGAAGAAAATTTTAATCATGCTGCAAAACAAGCATATATTGCATTTTCGCAAGCAATTATAGCCGCTGCTTTTGAGGGGGTAGATGCTACGCCAATTGAAGGTTTTGATCCAGCTGCTGTAGATGAAATTTTAGGCCTTCGTGAAAAAGGATTACGTAGTGCTGTTTTATTACCCATTGGATATAGACAAGAAGATTCAGATTGGTTAGTAAACCTTAAAAAGGTTAGAAAACCAATGGAAGATTTGGTTACTGTTATAGAATAATCCTAAACATTACAACTCATTTAATAGATTAAATTAGAAAGATAAGATGAATAATTTTGATTTTAAAAATCCTACTAAAATTATTTTTGGTAAAGATTCCATACAAAAATTAGAAGCAGAAATTCCAAATAAAGCCAAAGTGTTATTGGTTTATGGCGGTGGAAGTATTAAGAAAAATGGTATTTATGAGCAGGTAAAATCTGCTTTATCGAAAGTAGAAGTAATTGAATTTGGTGGTATTCCTGCAAATCCAGAATATGCCGTCTTATTGGATGCTTTACAAGTAATAAAAGAAGAAAACATCACGTATTTATTAGCCGTTGGTGGTGGTTCTGTAATTGATGGTACCAAATTTTTATCAGCTGCAGCTTTATTTAAAGGTGATACGCCTTGGGATATTCTATCCAAAAATATAAGAACAGAAGTAGGGATGCCATTTGGAACTGTTTTAACGCTTCCAGCAACAGGATCTGAAATGAATTCAGGAGCAGTCATCACACGAAAGGAAACAAAACAAAAATTAGGAATGGGAGGTCCAGGTTTATTTCCTAAATTTTCAATATTAGACCCTCAAGTGATTGCGTCTATACCTAAACGCCAATTAGCAAACGGCTTAACGGATGCTTTCATGCACGTGTTAGAGCAATATATGACTTATCCAATGGGTGCTTTATTGCAAGACCGTTTTGCAGAAAGTATTCTACAAACACTTATTGAAGTGGCTCCTAGAATAATAAAAAATCCAAAAGATTATGTAGCTGCATCTAATTTTATGTGGAGTTGTACTATGGCTTTAAATGGTTTAATACAAAAAGGCGTTCCAACAGATTGGGCTATTCATGGAATTGGTCATGAACTCACAGCACTCTTCGGTATTGACCATGCCAGAACTTTAGCCATTATAGCACCTAGTCATTACAGGTTTAATTTTGAAGCAAAGAAAGATAAACTAGCACAATATGCTGAACGGGTTTGGAATATTCAAGAAGGTAGCATTGATGAAAAAGCTAAAGCTGCTATTATAAAAACGGAAGGGTTTTTACATGAATTAGAAATCGATACAAAGTTGTCAGATTATACTCAAGATTTTGAAGGAACAGCCGAAGAAATTGCAAAACGCTTCACGGATCGTGGTTGGTTAGGATTAGGTGAACATAAAAATTTAACGCCTGATAAAGTGGAAACTATAGTTAAGATGTCTTACTAGAATTTTTATGTATGTAGCAATTTGCTATTTATTATTCCCTCTTGAATTATATAATCAGTGGCGTATTTCTATTTGGCTCAATCTATTTTCTAAATTGTGATAAATGTCATATTTTGATTCATCGCTTACCTATATATTTGTGTTATTGATAACCAAAATATAAACATATGATTACTCAAGCCCTTCCACTGTATAATTGGAATAATGGTGTTATAATGATAGCCATTTTTGCACTTGTTTGTGTGACTTTGGTTGGCATCTTAATTAATTTTATGATGGGTGGAAAGAAAAATAATGAAACCCAAGAAACAGACGATACAACATCTAATTTATAAATTTTAAACAATTCATTTTCATAATGAATTGTTTTTTGTACTTTTGTTAACCAAACGGTTAAACTAAATAGTTGATAATGGCAAAAAAGAGAGATGAAAATACAGAACTTCAGATTTTAAATGCAGCAAAAAACATATTTCAATATAAAGGAATGGATGGTGCCAGAATGCAGGAAATAGCAGATTTAGCAGGTATAAACAAAGCGATGCTACATTACTATTACAGAAACAAACAGTTGTTATTTGAGGCTGTTTTTAAACAAGCATTTTCCACGTTGGCACCACAATTAAATCTGATTTTAAATAATGATTCCTCTATTGAAGATAAGGTAAAAAATTTCACATCCAATTATATTTCATTTGTAATAAAACATCCTTACTTGCCTAATTTCATTATTCAAGAACTAAATAGAAATCCAGATTTTATTTTAAAAATTCAAGAAAACTCGTTGCTTTTAAATATAGATAAGTTTAAAAAGCGTGTGTTGTTGGAAGTCAATCAAGGTATCTTAAAACCGATAAAAGGTGAACAATTATTCATCAATATTTTAGCGCTCAATATTTTTCCGTTTGTTGCTAAACCGCTTGTAAAAGCATTCATAAATGAAAATGACAAAGGGTTTGAGGAACTTATGGAACAACGAAAAACGGAAGTTTCAGATTTTATTATCCAAGCCATTAAAAATTAATCATATGAAAACACGCATAATCATATTGGTAATTCTACTTTATTCAATCCAAAGTTGGTCGCAGCAAATAACATTAGAGTCTTGCTATCAATTGGTAAAGGAGAATTACCCATTAGCCAAACAAAAAGCCATTTTAAATAATCAGAATACTCTTGAATTAGACGCAATTGATACTAAAAAATTACCACAATTAGATTTTGATGCACAAGCTGTTTATTTATCTGATGTCACCCAAATACCACTTCCAGATACAGGAGTAGAACCTCCTAATAACGACCAATATCGTGCTACACTTTCAATAAATCAGTTAATTTATAACGCTGGCTCCATAAACGCGACATCTAACGTTAAATTGGCGCAACTAAAAACACAGCAACAGCAATTGGAAGTTAGTTTATATCAGTTAAAACAGCGTATTAATCAACTATACTTTTCTATTTTATTACATGATGAATCAATAAAATTACTAGAAGCCAAAAGGAAGCAATTAGAAACTCAATTACAGGAAGTAAAATCTGGTATTCAATACGGGACTATATTACCAAATTCGGATAAAGTTATTTTAGCTGAACTATTAAAAATAAAGCAACAAAAAACAGAAGTAACGAATAATAAAAAGCTGTTATTGGATACGTTATCCACTTTAATTGGCGTGTCTTTAAATGAGTCTACAACATTTCAAAAACCTGAAATTGCAACGCGCCTCTCTCCTACTTTACAGCGTCCAGAACTGGAATTGTTTCAGCTTAAAATGGATGAAATTGAAAGTCAACAGCAACTGATTCAGAAAGACAATATGCCAAAATTATTCGGATTTGCTTCTGGTGGTGTTGGAAATCCAGGCTTGAATATGTTGGATAATTCATTTCAACCCTTTTATACAGTAGGTGTTAAACTGAATTGGAACGTTTTTGATTGGCATGCGAATAAAAAGAAACGCGAATCTTTGCTAATTAATAAAGATATTGTTAAAAATGAAACCGAAATTTTTGAATTAAACACCAACATAGAACTTAATAAATACGAATCCGAAATAGCCAAAATTTCGGAAACACTTACCCTAGATTCACAAATTATTAAACTTCGAAATGAGGTTTTACAAACCAGTGAATCGCAATTACGAAATGGCGTTATTACAGCGTCTAATTACATTGTAGAATTAACCAATTTATTTGAGGCTGAAAATACGTTTGCCACACATTCCATTCAACTGGAATTGGCAAAAGCAAATTATAACATAACACAAGGACATTAAAAATGAAACGACCATATTTATATTATTTAGGAATTACTTTAGGACTCTTAATTTTGAATTCTTGTTCAAATTCAAATGGAAAGGCAGACGGTTATGGCAATTTTGAAGCAACAGAAATTACCGTTTCTGCAGAAAATAATGGAAAACTCGTGGCATTTAATGTGCACGAAGGTAACGTGCTAAAAAAGGATGTATTTATTGGATATATAGATACAATCCCTTTGGATTTAAAGCGTGAGCAACTGTTGGTTTCTAAAGCTGTTATTAGCAGTAAATCAAGAGGCGTATTATCTCAAATTGCTGTATTAAATGCGAAGCTAAAAACTGCTAACATTAATAAAATTAGAACAGAAAATTTAATTCGCGATAATGCAGGAACACAAAAGCAATTGGACGACGTACAGGGAGAAATAGATGTCATTAATCAGCAAATACGTAGTGTAGAAATCCAAAATGCGCCAGTTGTAAATGAGTTAAAATCAATAGATGTTCAGTTAAAACAAATTGCAAATCAAATTGATAAATGCCAGATAATTAATCCTATAGATGGAACGGTATTAACAACATATGCCGAACCTAGTGAAATAACAACGTTTGGCAAACCACTTTATAAAATAGCAGATTTAAAAAACATGGAGTTACGCGTTTTTATTAGCGAAACACAACTAGCAAATGTAAAAATTGGTGAGATAGTAACTGTTAAAATTGATAATCAAGACAGTATGAAGGATTATGAAGGAACTGTGACTTGGATAGCCTCTGAAGCCGAGTTTACACCTAAAATTATTCAAACAAAAGAAGAACGTGTGGCATTGGTTTATGCGGTTAAAGTTCAAGTCAAAAACGATGGCAGTCTTAAAATTGGCATGCCAGCCGAAATGTGGATTCAAACTCCAACTCTTTCCACTAAAAATGTAGAAAAAAGCAACTAATCTTAAATAAATTTAAACTAACATATTATGAAAAAAACGTTTTTAACAATCGCAATAATGACAAGTTTACTTTCTAGTTGTAACCATAGTAATAAAGAAGAACCAGTAAAAGAGCAAGAGACAACAGAACAGGATTCTACAGAAAAAAACTCACATGAAACAACTACCGATTTAGAAAGTAATTGGAAGAATGATATTGAATTGGATGCTGGTAAAAAGTGGATAGCTAATATGGAGACTAACAAAGGTGTGCAAAAAATGAAAGATGTTTTAAAGTCGCAACCAACAGTTACTATAGACGATTATCATAAATTGGCTTCAGAACTCACAACAGCTAAAAATTATATTATTAAAGAATGTACTATGAAAGGTGCCTCTCATGATAATTTGCATGTATGGTTATTACCATTATTGGACAAATTAGATGTGCTTACCGAAGTAACTACGTTAGAAACGGCTTCAAAAATCAAACAAAATATTTCGGAACATATTTTTGCATACGAACTTTATTTTCAATAAAAATGAGTATTTCGGTACGTAACATATCAAAATCATATCAAGATGTAAGTGCATTGCAGCATATTTCATTTGAAGTAAAACCGAACGAGATATTTGGAATTATAGGTCCTGATGGCGCTGGAAAAACAACACTTTTCAGAATATTAACAACCTTATTAATTGCCAATGAAGGTGATGCAACTGTTGCTGGTTTTGATGTTTTGGAGGATTATAAATCTATTCGGAATCACGTTGGTTATATGCCTGGAAAATTTTCATTATATCAAGATTTAACTGTAGAAGAAAACTTGAAATTCTTCGCGACTATTTTTGGCACTACCATAAAAGAAAACTACGCATTAATTGAAGATATTTATGTACAACTTGAACCCTTCAAAAATAGACGTGCCGGAAAATTATCTGGTGGTATGAAACAAAAACTGGCTTTGTGTTGTGCGTTGATACATAAACCTAAAGTGTTGTTTTTAGATGAGCCAACAACAGGTGTGGATCCAGTTTCTAGAAAAGAATTCTGGGATATGTTAAAACGTTTGCAACAAAAAAATATTACCATTTTAGTATCCACTCCATATATGGACGAGGCTGCTTTGTGCGATAGGATTGCATTGATTCAGGATGGTAAAATCTTGCAAATTAACACACCAGAATCTATTGTAAAACAGTATCCTAAAACTATTTATAACGTTAAAGCAGATAATATGTATCAATTAATTAACAGCTTAAAAACGTATCCAAATCAGCATAGCGTGTACCCTTTTGGAGAATTTGTACACTATACGGACAAAAAAGAAAATTGTAATCTGGAAGAACTAAAACAATACTTGGAAAAACAGGATTTACAAAATATTAGTGTTGAAAAAACAGAAGTAACTATAGAAGATAGTTTTATGGAATTGGCTAAATAATAGCGTGTTTACAAATAGAGACAATATTATAATATGAGCGATAATTACGTTATACAAGTAAAGGATTTAACCAAAATGTTTGGCGATTTCAAAGCGGTAAATGCTATTTCATTTCATGTAAAAAAAGGTGAAATATTTGGTTTTCTTGGTGCTAATGGCGCAGGAAAAACAACCGCCATGAAAATGCTCATTGGTATTTCTAATCCTACTTCTGGTTCAGCTCATGTTGCAGGATTTGATGTGTTTACAGAAGCCGAAACTATTAAGAGAAATATTGGTTATATGAGTCAGAAATTTGCGTTGTATGACGATTTAACCGTTAAAGAAAATATTAATTTTTTTGGTGGTATTTATGGGTTGTCTAGAAAACGCATTAAAGAAAAATCAGAAGCATTGATTGAAGAATTAGGACTGGGAAAGGTAGCCAACAAATTAGTAGGAGCTTTACCATTAGGATGGAAACAAAAATTATCCTTTTCTGTGGCTTTGCTTCACGACCCAAAAATTGTTTTTTTAGATGAGCCAACAGGAGGCGTGGATCCAATTACCAGAAGACAATTTTGGGAAATGATTTATAAAGCTTCCAACCATGGCACAACTGTTTTTGTAACCACACATTATATGGATGAAGCTGAATATTGCGACAGAGTTTCCATTATGGTTAGCGGTAAAATTGAAGCTTTAGATACGCCAAAGAAACTGAAAGAAAAGTTTAAAGCAGAAAACATGAATGATGTGTTTTTAAA
>DIAL01000001.1:6076-16297 GCA_002414705.1 Flavobacteriaceae bacterium UBA5079 | reverse complement strand
GTGAATGTATTTTGACTTTTGATTGAATTATCATTCTTAAACTCTCTTGCACTATAAATCGCATAGTAATCTTCATCTTTAACATCGTCTTTATGAATATCAAACTTCGGTTTCTTTCTATGGTCTAATTTAATAAACTCTCTTTTCATAAGATTGATTACATCTTTATATTCATAGCAATTTGGAACGGATACATAAATGTGTGCGTGTGTGTTGTTCTTAGCATATTGATTAAAACAATAGAACTCTACTCTTGGAAACTTACTATTCTTTTTAAGTGAGTATCTATTTAATTTGTAATTGATTGAATAGTTAAGAGTATCTAATTTCTTAATCAAATACTTAATCGGTTTATTCATTCTTAAACTTGCAACTACATACTCTAATGTATTAACTTTACTTTCTATTAATTCTGGTGTTATGTGACTTGCTATGTCCTTTACTGGAACATGATCTGTTAATAAACCAATTCGCAGATCATTAGCAATCATAAACATTAAACTTTCGCCATCTAATTCTTGAGCAAGATAATCTGTATGACCTGGGAAATTAAACGCTTCAGATTGAATAGTGTGTTTGTTTATTGGTGCTGTTACTAAAACATCTATAGCATTATCCTTTAAAGCTTTTGTTGCTGCAAATAGTGATTTTATGGCAAACTCACCAATAGCAGGATCTTCTTGTCCAAAATTAATGTCCACACGGTCGTTCCAGACATTGAAAACATTAACTTTTCCACTAATAATTTGATCTAAACTATTAATACCATTAAAATTAATGTCTAATTCAAAATGGTTTTTCAAAAAAGTAATGGTTTTAGCGGACGCAAAAATTACTGGTGTAAAAAATTCCAACATTCTAACATCTTCCAACGTCTTTAAAACAATTTCACCACCAATACCATTTAAATCTCCAATAGAGATTCCTACGATAACATTTTCTGCTTTCCTCATTAATTAACTAACTTTTGTTTGTAATTTTGTTTTGCAAATTTAACTAAATAATCCATACTTATGTTTACTGGCATCATAGAAGATATTGGCAGCATCCAACAATTAGAAAAAGAAGACCAAAATCTTCATATAACGGTTAACTCCAAGATAACTTCTGAATTAAAAATAGATCAGAGTGTAGCTCATAACGGTGTTTGTTTAACGGTTGTGAAAATTGAAGGTGATAATTATACCGTTACAGCTATTGATGAAACTATAAAAAAGACCAATATCTCTGATTTAAAAGTGGGAGATTTAGTTAATTTAGAACGTGCTATGACATTAGGAGCGCGTTTGGATGGTCATATAGTTCAAGGGCATGTGGATCAGACTGCAATTTGTACAGGTGTGGAAGAAGCTTCAGGCAGTTGGATCTTTACGTTTGAATATGATGACAAACTCAATAATATAACCATTGAAAAAGGATCTATTACTATTAATGGCGTGAGTTTAACCGTTATAAATTCTCTAAAAAATAGTTTTAGTGTTGCTATTATTCCTTACACGTATGAATTTACAAACTTTAGCACTTTTAAAAAGGGAACTAAAGTAAATTTAGAATTCGATGTTATCGGAAAGTATGTAAAGAAGCTTTTCGACTTAAATAATTAGTCTGTATTATTTAGCCCTAAATAATCTGTAAATACCATAGAATAGTCCAGAAATTAATCCAACAAAAATACCGCCATCTATGGGTAAACCAGGTGGAGGTGGTGGCTGTGGAGGTGGTGGCCCTGTTTGTGAAAAACAAACAAAACTTATTAATAAAAATAAGATTGAGGCAACTATTTTAGTCTTTTGTATTTTCATTCAACGGTAAATGTATAAAAAAAAGTGGCATCACAAAATAAAATCGCTAAAAAACATCCACGAAAAGCAAAAAACTTCGATGAAATGTAATTTAACACGTATTAATCCCAACAACATCTTACAGGAATCAAATATATGTTTTTTTAAAAAAAAACAATATTTTTTTTCGATAAGTACCTTTAAATAATTGTTATGATGTTAGTTATTGAAACTATATCATCTTATATAAACGAATGAATATACTATTTTATTTGAAAAATATTAACGTTTTAAAGAAAAATGAGATCTAAATTGTTGTATCTGTCCAGATTCTTGGTATGTTAACACAAACCAGTAATCACTTGAAGGTAAGTTACTACCTTTGTAAGTCCCATCCCAACCACCTCTAGATGGTTTGATACTTGTTAATAATTTACCGTACCGATCAAAAATATCTATTTGAGCTCCCGGTTGGTTGCTAAATGCTGTAATATTCCATGTATCATTAAATCCGTCTTGATTGGGTGTAAATACTTTAGGATAATCAATAATTCGAATATCATCAATAGTAATAAAACCACACGATGGATTTTCAGTTTTTCTATCGTACACATTAACGGTATGTAAACCACCGCTTACGTTTGTGAAAACCCCTCCATTGTCTAAAATTGGACCATTGTCTGGTTGAAACCAATAATCGCCATAACCCTCAACAATTATTGTTATACTTGGGTTGGGTTCAAATGTTCCAGATTGAGAAACACTTACAAATACGGCTTGACCTGATTGAATAACTTGAAAAGGCTCGCTCATTTCGGATGTACAATTGGCTGTAGACATTGTATCAATAACCGATACTGTATATAATCCTGGAGATACCGTATTTACAACATAGGAACCCTGTATAGCGCCTGGAATAATAACACCATCCAAATACCAAGAATAATTATAATTAGCACCTTGAATATCGCTGACTAAAGTTACTTGATTCTGTAAAACATTGGTGTCAAAATCAACACACAATGTGTTTGTTCCATCTAATGAGGAAATAATAGGTTTGGACCTGGTTTTTGTAAAGAATTGGATGTCGTTTTTAAAATATGTTCGCCAATTTTAATGGCTTCATCAGGATTAGAATAGAGGAGTTCTTGTGCTTTAAGTATTAAATCACTTTTTTGCGCAAGTACTTGTACTGGATTTGCTAGAGTAACCAGTAAAATAATTAAAACTGTATATTTACAAATGTCTATAAAACAGTACCTCATTATTAAATTTTAAATCAACCTTATAAATTAAAATATAGCCTGCATTACAAATATAGTTTTTATACGGTAATAGAAATTGAATATTGAGTTAATATTAAGAATTAGGTGAATAAATTCAATACAAACAGAAGGTAGTAATTTGTTATTATTTCTAAAAAACGAATTTAAATTTCACACTTTAAAACGGATAACCAATGGCAAAATTTAAAACAGGTGAACTTACATCAAAATTAAAACGCTCGCCTTTTGGTAACGCTGGATCGTGGAAAGGTGCTGCCAAATCAAAACGGATTACAAAACTTTGAATATCCACACGTAAACCTATTCCTGCTCCCATACCTAATTCGCTTAAAAAGTCACTACCAAATTTATCTTTTCCACTGTAAACAGGGTTTTCTTTAGAATTCCAGATATTTCCTGCATCCGCAAAAACCGCTCCTTTTAAAAAAGATACAATTGGAAATCGATATTCTAGATTGGCTTCTAGTCTTATATTTCCTGTTTTATCAAAAAAATCATCGCTATTTGTACCATCTGTTTCTTGATTATATGTTCCAGGTCCTAAAGATCTAATGTTGAATGCACGCACACTGTATGGACCTCCAGAGTAATACTGTTTTACAAAAGGGATAACGTCCGAGTTTCCATAGGCCAAACCATAACCACCAAAGAGTCTGGCTGCAATTACTTGTTCTTTTTTAAAATTATAATGATAATGAAAATCAATATCCGCTTTAGCATATTGCGCATATTCAAACCCTAAAAAAGTTTTAGGATTATCTTGCTCTTGGTCTTTACCAAATAAACTAACGGTATTTCCAGCAACATCAAACGTGAAATTAAAATAAAGTTGATGCTTTTTTTGTGTATTAACCATTTCATTATAAGTAAATGAATAGGTTAAACCTGCAATAAATTGTTGTTCAAAACTGGTTCTTAAAAAAGGATCATTATCCAAGATGTCTTCAAATTCTGGTGTGGTATCAAAAAGTTCAGTATAGTTTAAAGACAAAGGATAAAATTCATGTGTTACATACCTATTGGCATCCCAAGTGTATCCAAAAAGTGCGGTTCCTGACAACAAGGTATACAAATCACTACGATCCAAATAATCAATACTTAAAGATGTTTTTGTTTTTGGAATGGAGTACTTAAAAAAGTCATCGTTAATTTTTACAGGAAACAGAACTCTTGGGAAAATAAGCTCATTTTGTAACCCTAATTCCAAGCTACTATTTCCCGAATTCTGACTACCACCCAATTGCTTTTCGTATCCTATTTTGGGTGTAATATTAAACGTTTCGCCACCTCCAAATAAATTACGATTACTTAAGGTTACCGTTAAAGCTGGACCAGCAAAACTATTGGATTTTGTTACCACTTGAAGTTCGGCCCTTAAAGCGCGTTTATTTAATGGCGACAAATAGATGTTAGCTTCTAAAAGTCCGGTGTTATCACCTTCCAAGGAATCTAATTCTTTATATTCAATGTTAACGTATTTATAGGCACCAATGGTGGAAAGTCGTCTAGCTGTGTTTCGTGAATTATCTGGATTGTAATAATCGCCTTCTTCCAAAACAATGTAAGGATCTAAATATTTAGGCTGGAAAAATGTTTCTTTTTGAATAAAAATCTTTTCATTAAAGCGCGCTGGTGTCAAAGCAACCGAATCTGAAACTTCGTAATTTGGATACACATTGACTTTTGAAATTTTATAGGGAATTAAACTTTTTTTAGGCACTTCGTTTTTTAATTTCAAAAATAAATCGAAACTTTTATTATTATATTGATTGGTATCTGCTTCAAAAATTAAAAAATTGTCATTAAAATTGTAATACCCTTTTTGCTTAAGGGCATCATCTATTCGTTTGCGCTCCATTTTCATACTACTTAAATCAAAACGCATACCGTTAACAAATGGCGATTCTGAAACTAATTGCTTCATGGTTTCATGAATACTGCTTGGCATAGAATCCATTTTATATCCTGCCATTCGGTATGGCTTTGGAACCGTAATAGTATATTTTAAAGCCGCTTTATTTTCAGTTTCTGTAAAAGCAGAAGAGACTCGACTATAGTAAAAACCTCTATTTTCTAATCTGTTTAATACTAAATCTTCTACCTCATAGGTTTCCACATCTGACTGATAAACTGGCTCTTCACCTAATTGTTTGTAGAGCCATCGGTTAATAAAACCTGGTTTTTCTTTTTGGTTCTTATAATAATAGTACAAGCCTAGGTGCATTCCTAAAAACGTAGAATTTGGTTCAGGTCGTAAAACTGATTCTAATTCAGATTTTAAACCCGTTTCATTTCTAATAATGCTATCAGATTCAATGGTAATAGTCGCACCTGTGTACAAACGTTCATCTTTGGGAATTTGTTTCGTTATACTACATGAGTAGAAAACCCCAATGCACATTAGGACACATAATTGTTTGAATGTTTGATTTGCTTTCACTTTAAATTAATGTCTTTAGCGTGCTTTTTAACCCTTTTTTTCTTCTATACTTTTATTAGTAGCGGCTTCTTTTTTCTTCATTTTCTCTTTAGCAGCTTCCTTTTCTGCCTCTTTTTTAGCTTTTTCTGCTTTTTCTTTTTCGGTTTCCGATTTAAACAAGGCATCCCAAAGTTCGTTATACTTATTGAATTCTTGGGTGAAAATTAAGGCAATTCCGCTAACAACGGTTTGTCCATCAATCACGTTTTCAAATTCGTTTCTACTAAAACCTTTTAATCTGTAACGTCCGCTTTCGGTAAGTAGATACTCAATACTAACATTACCAATTATAGGTGTTTCTTCGCCTGTAGAGCTGCTTCCTTCAATATCTACTTCGCTACCAACACGAACAATTAAACGGTCGTCAAACAATTTTTTCTGTGCAGCAATATCCAATTGTGTGCGCTGTTGTGGTGATGTGCCCTGATAATCTGTGTAACTATTAAGTCCGAAATCGAGTTCAAAACCAGAATTTCCTAATAATTTATCGGAAAACATATTAAGTTGATCGGCTACAGCATCATTTAAATTATCGCGCGCTATGGATGCTACTCCTCCTGAACTACCATCGCTTCCTGGATCTGGATAAAAACGATTTAAAACCAAAAGTGAAAAAACTTGACGGTTTAATTCATCTTCTTGATTATTTAATTGCTGAATCCTACCATAAACTTGTCCACTAACAGCGCCTTGTTTCTCTTCTGGCATATCTAAATTAAAGGCTATTTCAGGTTCCAGAAGTTGCCCATCAATATTTAAGTACACTAAAAACGGTAACACTTGTCGGAATTTCCCCTTAAAAGCTGGATCGCTTCCAGAATATACGGGAGCCATTAAAGATGAGGCTGATGTTTCTACGTTATAAACTGCTTTAACATCTAATTTAGCATCAAACGGATCGCCAGACCACGTAACACGACTACCAGGAACTAGGTTAAATTTTCGGTTTACAATTTTATACAAATTCAGTTCATAATGACCTGAAGAGACTTCATATACTCCGGAGAGTTTTAAATTACCATTTGGGTTCATGGTCATATTAAAATCACCTTCACCAGACACTTTAAAATTATCGCCAGTTTCTTCGTCTAAAATAATAGTTATCGTTGCTTCTTTACCAATTTTTAAAAGTGCAGAAATATCAAAGCCTTTTAAAGTGGCTGTTTTTTCTTTAGTTCTTGTTAAAATAGCATCTGGATTTTCGCGATTTACAAAAACAACAACTCCATCGCGCTCTTCAACATTTACAGTTGCAGATGGCAGCACATAGGTAATATTGGTATCTGAACTTACCGTCATATCCATATTTATTTTTGGCACTTGTAAATCGCCAGTTATTTTAGCGCTTCCATTAAAACTGGCTTGACCATATAAAAAATCATTATCTTCTTTTGTGGCATTTAACACTTGAAAATCGTTGGCATTAACTTGTAAATTAAACGTTGGGTTTACAAAGGATTTGGTGCCAATAGTTCCAGATATATTAAAGGTATTATCATTAACGTCCCGAATAATAAAATTATCCATAGATAAACCTGAATTGTCCACATTTAAAATATCATCTTTTAACGTAAAAGCAGAATTAAACATAGCCACTTTAAAATTGGCATCATTAAATTCTATTTGACCACTATATATTGGCTCGTTGGTTGTGCCATTTAATTTAAATTTTCCAGAAAAGCTACCAGCTGTTTCGGTAATTTCTCCTTGAGAGAATCCGGTTAAAGCTGCCATATTAAAACGATTAATATCCAAATTAAGGTCTAATTTTGCACCAGATTGACTTGCTATATAATCGCCTTTTAAATTCAAATCTATTTCGCCGCCATTCATGGTTGCATTAAAATCATAACTATCATTATTTAGCGATTTAGCATCAACTTTAAAAGTCCCTAAATTAACATTCATAAGTTGTAATTGAGAAATGTCTAAATCCGCTACAATTCCAGTGTCTTCAAAGGGTTCTTCAAGAATAAAATGACCATTTAAATTTCCGGTAGCTATTTTATCATCCGGATTAAAATAGCTTAAAAATTCACTTAATTTAAAATTCTTGAAATCAATAGCAATATGGTCTTTAGACACATTTGGAAGCGCATCTGTTATTTCAATAGATTGATTGCCTTTGCTTACCTTAAAATCATTAAATACGAGTTTTTTATCATAAATAAGTACCTCATTAGCATCTGGAATATGCCAAGATGTTTTGTTTAAAATTAAATCTTCTGGCTGGACATGAAACCTTAATTCTTCACTGGTTCCCGTTATTTTACTAAAAATTTGAACCATGATTTCTTGGTCATGAAACGCTGTAAAATCCAAGGATAGCTCATTATTAGTTTGATTTCCTGTAATAACTGTTTTTTGAATATTTAAAGGGCCTGCAATAATTTCATTAAAGCCTAAATTGAAATTGAATTTCTCCAAATCCGTATCCATTGAAAATGCTAAACTATCCAACTCATAATCACTATAATTAATATGAGGTGCAGTTATATTGGCTTTAAGTTTACGTTCAGATTCAGCAAAATCTACCGCAATATCAATGGTATCTAAATCTTTTACATGAACTAAAAACACTTCATTTAAGATAGGTGATTGGCTAATTTTTGCTCGTAATTTTAAATTAATAGGATTTTCAATACTGTCCGAAATAACCTCATCCCGATAAAAATAGCTCAATACATGGCGTTTTAAAGCTGTTGACCAAGTTTTTGGGTCTGCATTGGATTTCAATAGGAAATCTAACATTTTATTATTTATTGAAACAGATGTGGTATCGTTTCTAACATGCGCTAAAGCATTTAATTTACCCAATAAATAACTCTTGTCATCATATACAAAAATACCTTCGTCTACAATAGTTGCTAAATCAAAATTAGTACTGTTGCCTTTAAAATCGGCATATATTTTCATACCGGTTTTTATGTTCCGATCCATAAGTCCAAGGGCTTGTAAATCGGCTCCAATAATATCTAATTCGGCTGTAGCTTCAGGTGAAATAGAATCTAAAATAACGGTTGCATTTAGGGTTGCATTTAGATTTCTATCTTTATACTTGGATGTCATATTCCCTGTTCCATTTTTAATATCACCTACTAATTTTAGATCATTAATATCGTAATTATTATATGTAAAACTGGAAACGGTAGCGTTTAATTTAGCATCTAAATTATTAATATTATCCCCTTTTCCGTTGGCTTTTATATTCAAACTTAAAGCACCTAATTGTTCGTTTTTTAACAATTCATTTAGCTTGTATTCTTCAATGGCTAAATCTGCATTAAATTCCAATGTTTTGCCATATTTCAAAAAACCTTCAACTGTTGCTAATCCTTGCGTGGTTGTTAACTTGGTTTTAGTGGATATGTCGTTTAAATTTCCTGTTGCGTTTCCTGTTAATTTGACATCTTTTGGAAGACTGATTCCTAAACTATCTTCTTCAATAAACTTTATAATATCAGACCGTTTGGTATTTGCTGAAAAAGTTGGAATATTAAACGCTAATGAATCTGGATTGGTAACGTTTTGAATAGTTCCGTTAGCTGAAATTTTAGTGTTACTCCAATTAACTATCATTTTTGATAGGTTAATATCGGATAAGTAGCCATTGGCTTTTATGGTTCCAGTAATGGGATTTGTACTGAACGTTTTTAAATATTCATTTTCTTTTAAATCGGGTTGAATTAAAAACAAATCCTGAAGTGCTATTTTAAATTTAGGTATGTTTAAAGCTACTATAGACAGCTCTGGGACTTGAATTAAATTGGCTAAAGAGGGATAGTCCAACTGTAAATTCCCTACTAAAGTGTTCTTGTTTAATGCTATATTTAAATCTGATACGTTGAGGTTCTTATCGGAAGCATTGAGGTTAAATTGTAGATTTTTTAAATCTATTCCTGAAATTTCTTGAAATGATGCGTCGTTTAAATGTAACTCGGCTATTTTATCTTTTAGCAGTATATCCTCTGCATTCAGCGTTAAGTTAGTTAATTGGATGGCTTGGGTATTAAAAACACCTTTTTTGCCTTTTTCATTATTCACGAAGTAGTTAAAATTATTGTTTTTTAAATCTATTTCGCCAATAACGAATTGTAATTCTGGCCATTGAAACGGTTGCGTATTGGACGTTGAATTTTCAAAATTGGATGTATTAGAATGAAGTGTTATGGATGAATTTTCGAGTAGTATTTCATCTATTTCAAAAATCTGATTGGTTAAATCAATATGTGGTAATTCGGCATAAAAATCTGAAATATTTGCAATTACAGCTATATTATCTGCTTCGCTTTTATAATCTGCAAATACATTTTTTAGTTTTAATTCATCAACAGTTAAAAGCGGTAACATTGTTGCTTCTGTTTCTGTAGTATCTGAAATTGGTGTTTGATACAGTTTAATTTGACTATCGGTTAATTCTAATTCCGAAGCATGAAACGTCATAGTTTCCAAATCGGTTTTATCCATATCTGCAAGCAATTTGCCAATTTTAAAACGACTGTCAATTCCTGTAACTGCATCGTTATAAACCACATCAAAATCTTTAAAACGAAGATTTCCAAGAATGATATTTAAAGGTGCTGATGTGGTATCGGTTTTTACAGTTGTGGTATCTGTACTGGCAAAAGCATCAATTATAAACTGAAAATTAAAGCCTTGAATGGTATCTTTTCTT
>DIAL01000001.1:0-5954 GCA_002414705.1 Flavobacteriaceae bacterium UBA5079 | reverse complement strand
AATATTGGCACGAACACCTTCCCAATACAAACCGTCCACACCAATACCATTGCCTTGAATTATAGCCCAAAGTGACACATTAGCTTCTAAAGATTTGGAGTAAATAAGGGTATCGCCTTTGGTGTCTTCTAAATACAGTCCTTCTAATTGGATATCACCATCAAACGTTATAAAGAGTTTATCTACCGCTACTTTAGTTTGGGTTTTATCAGACAAAAACGAAACCGCTTTGGTTACAATAATGTCTTGTCCCCAAGGGCTTCGAATAAACAGAATTAGTAAAAATAAAAACAACAAGAATCCCAAAATAATCCGTCCGATTATTTTTAAGAATTTAAACCGTTTCTTCTTTTTAGGAGTAGGTTGTTTTATGTCTTTATCTTCGGTCTCTTTCAAGCAGTAAAATCTGAATTACAAATTTATTATTTTAATAATTGTGAATGTACTGTAAAACAATTATTAATACCTCCAAAAGAAAAGGTAGTAATGAAATTTAACTAAAATTCTACTTTTTAGCACTATTTTATCTATTATTGATAAACTTTTTCATGTTATTAAAATACATTCACCGGAATTAAAACACGATGTCATGCCAAAACCTAAAGGCCAAAAAAACACAAAAAATAAGGCGAAGCACACCAAACTTCTCAATAGAAAAATTAACAAGAAAAAAACTGAAGAAGCACTTCGGAAAGAAAGACTGAAGGCAATAATTAAAAAGGCGAAGGAGCAATAACAACAAGTTGTCTTAAAATTTACTTGTAAAATCTAATTAAAAGACAGAGCGCCTTATAAAACATCTAGCCGTTTGGATTGCTATTCATTTTTTAAAAATATAAAATAAAAAGTTGTGCTAACACCTACTTCACTTTCTACCCAGATGCTACCACTGTAATAGGTGATAATTTTTTTAACAATGGATAGTCCAATACCCGAGGAAGCACTTTTGCTATCTAACTTGGTGAAGACTTTAAATATTTTATCGAAATAACCAGAATCAATACCCATACCGTTGTCTTTTATAAAAAACTCATAGTGGTCTTTTTTATCGACACAACCTATTTCTATTTGTCCAATTTCCTTATCGCAATATTTTATGGCATTGTGAATTAAGTTTTGAAATACCTGTTTAATCCGCCATGTATTAGCATATATAAATGGTAAATTATCTTGTATCGTAATTTTTATATGATTAGGTATTAGTAGTATTTTTATAATTTCGTTTACAACATCGTTGGTATTAATTTCTGTGTCTGGTATTTCCAATCTATCAATGGTTGAATAGTCCAAAATACCTTTAATTAGGAAATCCATTTTTTCAACATTAAACAATACCAGGTTTAGCTGTTGTATATCGTTTTCTTTTAAATCCGTACTTCTATCGGCTATAAACCAAGTAATTAAGGTATGAATACTTATCAGAGGTGCTTTTAAATCGTGAGAAACCGCATGTGCATATTCATTAAGTTGCTCATTTTGGCGTGATAAATGGACTAATAACTCTTCTTTTTTCTTTTCTTGTGCTTTTATTTGGTCTTCATGCTCTTTTCTTTGCATCACATTTACCAACATATTAGCAAAAACAAAGAGGATATCTTTTTCGTTTTCTGTGTATACTGTGCACGTTTTTACAGCATCAAAACCAACAAAACCGATAAGTTGATTGTTTTTAAATTTCGGAATGGATATTAAACTCTTCACACCTTGTGGTTCCAAAATACCGCGTAAGCCGTAAGGTCCATCATCTGGCAACAAACTAACATCTTTAACATAAAAAGCTTCTCCTTTTTTATGCACCTCTAGCCATTGTGGAATAAAATCTGTTGGAATGTTTTGTAATTCATCTATTTCCGGAGTAATACCCTCTGCGCACCACTCGAAAGTATTAGAGGTTGTATTCGTGTTGAAATCGTATGAAAAAATATAACTTCTATCCGACCCTACAAATTGTCCAATTTGCTTTAAAGACGAATTAATTAATGTATCTAAATCTGATAAATCTGAATTAATATACCTTGTAGAGATACTAATTAACAAATCTTGAAATCGGAGTTGCCTTTTAATAATTGCATCTTTTTCTTCCTCATTCGTATCCTTATTTTGACCATCTAAACAGTTTTCTGAACGCTTATTATTAAGAGACCTGCGTTGATTTTTCATGACATGTTAGTGTTTTAATACAAGGTTGTGCCTATTCGACCGAAATATAATATTTAGAATGCTATCAAAAAAATCTATGCCCAATAAAACGTAAAATTTTAATGTTATTTATTTTTACAAAGTCCCCTGTAGTTCACCATTTTACCCATTCAGAATACAACTCGGAAAGAGAGACTAAAGGCTATAATTAGAAAATATAAAAAGGTTTAATTAGGAAACCGATTGGTAAAAAAAGCTCCGCAATTTCTTACGAAGCTCTTTCAACAAAAAAAAATCAAATTTAAATATCTAGTTTATTAGTTTAAATAGTCTGTAACAGCATTATTTCTATCCACAACATGATTATTTAATTCATTTACAGTTGTTTGAAAATCAGCGCTAGAAGTTAAAAAACTATATCCTGAAATTTCAGAAGTAGCATAAGGTTGAATTAAAGATGAATAGCTGGCATACAAAGCTTGCACATTACTAATACTAAAGGCATCATTAACCACTTCCTGAACATACATATCATATTGCGCTTTATAAACGGAGTCTTGATATAAATATCCAATTAAAGGCCATTCAGCGGCATTCATATTGGAAAAATCTAGAGGTAATGACCCTTGCATTTTTCCAAACTGTAGCGACTCATTATTATCCCAAGGAATCCAGTTTAATTTACTGGTATCTGGATTATTATATAAGAAATAATTATGAGTCATTCTACCATACGTATCCCAATTTTGAACCACCGTATTCACGGCTAAATATTTTAAGAACACATCAGTATCTAAAGTAGATTCTAGATTTGCTCTCCAATCTGCTGGATTCGTTGTTCTAGAATCATCATGTAAAATGGATAATAAACTTTGAACATCAGAGAAATCGGCATCATCTTCATTGGTTTTTTTAACGTATTCATCCTCGTTAAATGTTCCAAATGCAAAGCTAGCTGCATCACCATCTGGTTTGTATAAATTACCATCGTTATCCGAAAATTGGGTATCCAAAACCGTATCATCAACTTCTTCCACAAGTGTGTAAAGTCCAAAATATTGTGGGCCATTTCCATGATCTACATATACCGTATAAAAGGCAGTATGTGATGCCACTAAACCTGCGTTTCTAAAAACATCGGTAGCTACTTTTTCACGTAACATGGATTTATCGTCAAAATTATTTTTAAGACTCAATTTTTTAAATCCATAAAAACGTTGGTTATCTATTTGCGGATAATCGTCTTCAAACTCATCAAAATCTAATTTTAATGAGAGTTTTAAAATGCCACTTTGCCAGCTTGTTTGTAAGCTTGAATTCCCTTTAAAACGAACACCTACTCGGTACCACTCAATGCCATTATAAAATACTTCGGCTGGAACAAAAATTGGATCTTCGTCTACTTCTGTTGTGCCTCCACCTGGTATTCCTGGCCCTCCTGGCCCGCCACCAGAGCCACCAAATGGTCCATATAAATCAGTCATGTTATCCAACATACTTTGCCAACGCGCTTCTGTAATCACGATATCTAATCGTTTTACAGCATTATCTTCAAATACTTCATCAAAATTTGGATCGGCATCTTTACTGTGGGTTTCTGTAGTCCAATCGGTTGGTTCAAAATCGGTGTCGTCTATTACAGATTCTTCGGTGGTTGTCGTATTGTTTAAATCGTCATCACTGCATGAAATGGATGTAAATGCTATAATTCCACCCATAAATAGCGGTAAAAGTAAACGGATATTTGTTTTCAATTTTCTCATTTAAAAATGGCTTATTTATTATGTTTTAATTTTTAACAGGGTTTATCTGTTTTATTTTTATTTAAGTATTTAGATGCGTTACTTAAGAATAAATTGCGCTGTAAATAAAATTTATCATATTATCTTTTGGGTCTTACTCTTGTACCTCTTGTTGCCGCATTTTCAATTTCTACTTTAGACAGAAAACCATCTTTATTAAGATCTATTTTATTAAAATCTTGTTTTAAAGGTCCTTTAACCTCACTAGCTGAAAGTTTTGAATCTTTATTCGAATCCATTTGGTCTAAAAGATCTTTAAAACTTGGTTGTCCTCTTTGAGCCTGTCCATTTTGTGGTCCTTGCCCTTGTTGCTCAACTTCTCCCATAACGCAGCGACTTATGTAAGGAAACTCTTCTGTCACTAAATACATATATTTTCCATCAATTGAAATACCATTACATTCATCTAAATCGCCTGAGCCAGCAACATATTCCCAGTCTTGAGCGAAAGTACCTAATGGGTATATATCTTGTGAAGGGCGAGTAGTACTTACATCACTTTTAAGCTGATAGCTGCCTTGCATTGCTTGTATTGCTGAAGTGGCATCACTTGCTACGCTATAACCGTAACGTGCATAAATAGGAAAGCCATCAGCCGCCCAACCAATAATCGTTATTGTGGCTTCACCGCCGCCTTGCTTGGTAATAAATCCTTCTGGCATTCCATGATAATGGTAAGTGCCACCAGGTTGAACATGGGCATTGTTTTCGTCGGTACCAAAATTAAAGCTGCTATGACCTAATGCTTCAATACTCCAATTGCCGCTGTTATCTATTAAGCTACAGTTGTCGCCTGAGTCGTCCCAGCTACCAGCCGTACCAGCATCTATTTTTACGCCATTAAGTACATAACCTGTAACGCCGCGAGGGCCACCTAATTCAGTCGCTGTTGTTGACTCCTCAGGTGATAAGGTAAGGTTTGCTGAAATATCTTGAGATGAGATAGCATTGGGATTACCTTCATTTGGAAATTCTCCAACCTCGTGATCGGGTATGCCGTTAGCACTTAATAAACGCTCACTATCGCTACAGCTCCACTGTGACATGCTGTCGTCGAGTACATAAATAGAATCATTGTATTCGTTATAGTTGTAGTGACATAACACGACGCTAGTAGAGCTTTCGGGTACTTGTGAAACCACGACTTCAACACTATCAACTTCACTATTTAACAGGCTATCGTCAACGGTTAAATTAACCACATAGCTACCCACAGCATCAGCAACGAAAGTAGGAGTAATATCTGTTTCATTCGATAATGTAGCAACACTGCTATTAGGTATGCTTGAAAAACTCCAAGAGTAACCTAGAGTATCACCTTCAGCATCGCTACTTAGCTCACCAGAAAGCGTAACGGTACTATTGTTGAATACGGACTGATCGCTACCAGCATTAGCAACGGGGGCGGTATTAGTTGTTGTTGTGTCAGTATCAGCACTGGATTCATTATCTGAACTGCTGCCACCACAAGCGGTTAATGTAGATATAGTTGATATTAATACAAAGTGCAATATTGCTGATCTTGAATCTTTCCAACAGTTAAATTTCTTGCTCATGGTTAACGTTACCTTTAGTCGGTTAGTGGTGTGTTGACTTTAATAACGTTAGCGTAAAAGATTAATGTGCAGGAAATGTGCACCAAATGTGAAATTATGTAGTACCCAAGCTAAATACTATGTTCTATTTGGCTATGTAAACCGACTAATACTTAAATTAAATTACTGAATTTAAACACAAAGCTCATTGTTAAGTATTAGTGCGGTGAACCTTTTCAGCTACTTACAAAATCCATTTCCATTACCGGCAGAGGGTAATGTGCCATTTAATTGTTTTGTCATATTATCTACACGGTAGGTAATAAACTCAGTTAATCCAAAAAAGTTACTAACTGAGGTATTGAGGTTTTGTTCAAACGCTGCTTCTCCATAAAAAGCAGTAGGATCGTTAGCAACATGTTCACGAATTAAATCAGCGATGCCTTTTACACGTATATTAAAAGTATTATTTGATAAC
>DIAL01000163.1 GCA_002414705.1 Flavobacteriaceae bacterium UBA5079 | reverse complement strand
AAACTAGCACTCGAACTGACGTGCGTTCTCGATGTTCTCGAGACCATTTGTTCGTACCTCACAAATCACTTGGTTCTCGATACACTCGTTTGCCGTTGCACTCTAAACTAGCACTCGGTTCTCGATACCATTTGTTCGTGCCTCACAAATCACTTGGTTCTCGATACACTCGTTTGCCGTTGCACTCTAAACTAGCACTCGAACTGACGTGTGTTCTTGATGTTCTCGATACCATTTGTTCGTGCCTCACAAATCACTTGGTTCTCGATACACTAGTTTGCCGTTGCACTCTAAACTAGCACTCGAACTGACGTGCGTTCTCGATGTTCTCGAGACCATTTGTTCGTGCCTCACAAATCACTTGGTTCTCGATACTATTTGGCCAAAGCCAAATCACTCGAGCTGACGGAGCCTCTAGGTTGAAATACAAACTAAAACAGTGCTTAATAGTTTAAAATAGGCTACTAACAGCGGCAATAGCCTCTTGGTTGTTGTGATATTTGAGCTCGTAAAAATTCACGCTTCCTAGCCAGTCTAAAAACGCTTTTGCATGGACTTCGTTATGCGCTAACCAAGATTCTGAAATGAGTTCCTCCAGAATGGTTTTTTCTGCACCTTGTTTTAATTGGGTTGCTATAGGTGTTTGGCTGTACCGAACTAATACTAGGTTTTTACACGGATAGCTTAAGCAATTTGGGTTTTTAAGCGGTAACGGTGGTACATATGTTACATATCCTTTTTTTGTGTTAATATATTGCGTGGGTAATGATTGAAAGTCAGGGACTAAAGGCGCTATAGTATTAAAGGCTTTTTCTTTTACAGAAATAGCTGCTGGTAACACCGCAATATGGTTGTTTTCTAGAAGCATGGCACTCATATCATCTGCAATTAAGTCAAAACCCTGCAGCATTAATAGTGTTGCTAACGTGCTTTTTCCACTTCCTGAATTACCCACCAGCATAATACCTTCTTCTCCATTACCAATAGTAGAGGCATGCAAGGTGCCTATCCAGTCTTGCTCTGTTTTTTGGTGAATGGCATTTAATAGTTCAAATGAAAACTTCCCTTGAAATACATGTTTCTCATGCAAAGACCAGCTCCAAACTTGCCCACTCGTGTTTTTTAGAGCCATGGTGCTAGCGTTTTCTTGTATTGTTAATGTGTGACTTGAATTTTGTATGTCTGTTTCTAGGTGTTGATAACTGGAACTAGCATCCTGAAGCGTATCCATATTATTAGAAGCAACTTGACATACCAAATTCTGATAGGTCAGGTATTTGACTAATGGCGTGGATTTGCTAAATACAATATCTAAAGGTTTAGATTTTTTAATTGGGATTGTGTTCTCTAATTCAAAAAAAGTATCGTAGAATAAAATGTTGAGTTCCGAATTACTGGTTGTACCTAACAGCGTAAGATATGCAACTTTGGTTTTAGCTGTTTTGTATGCTTTGAAGTATGTATGTGTATTTTTGTCTAGAACAATATAGCTATTAGAGGTATTGAAATAAACTACTATATAGTTACCTATTTGTTTCTCTGTTTTATAGTTTGAGTTGATTTTTTGGCGGGTATAATTATGAGCTTCATTAAATACCAGGATCTTGAGCAGATTCTGCACTATTAGCTTGTGCCTTGGTAGGATTTAGAATTAAAAACGTGCCAATAGCAGTTAGACCAGCATACTTCCCCATTTTTTTTATGGCGTCTTTTCTGGTAATTTGATTTTGGTTGTTTTGTTTCAAAATTGAGTAGGATTTGATTTCATTAAAAATAAGTATCCCACAAAAATACATTTATTTTTCTTAAAAAAAAATAAATTATAGTTTGCAGCTTGTGTCGTGTTCGTTTTTAATCATAAATAACAATCTATTGTAGTATTACATTATGATATTGATAAATCTATGTATTTTAGCGATCTAATAACATGTTTTACAAACAAAATGTAATGATTTATTTATGTCAAAATTTATGAAATTTGTAACGCAATTTTACACTAGGAAAATTGATGCAACTGGTTTGGCTGTTTTTAGAATAGCCATTGGTTGTGTGTTATTTTGGGAGGTCTTTCAGTTATATTCCTTCAGGCATTTAATTTTTGATGAGATTCCCTTTATAAGTTTCGGAAACATTGATTTTAAATATGGGTTACTACTTTGGTTGGCTGCGATTGTGGCCCTTATTTTTGGTCTGTTTACACGGGTTGTAACTATCTTAAATTATACACTATCGTTAGTTTTTTTTGCTACCATAGATAATTTTGGTAATCACATGCTTAATGTGTTTATGGCCATAAATTTTTTACTGATGTTTACATCCGTAAGTCAGGTATTGTCTTTGGATTCCGTAATTACTAGATTCCGTAACCCTAATAGTCGTGTTAACCAACATACGGTTTCTGTTTTGCAGTATTATAGCTTTGTTTTTATGGCATTAGCTTTGGTGTATTTCATATCCCTTTTTGATAAACTTTTAACAGACTATTGGCTTAATGGTTTGGTAATATGGAAATTTGCATCGGTTCCTGCTGAATTTGCAAGAATGGATTTATCGTTCCTATTAAATCAGGAATATTTCATACGGTTTTTAGCGTATTTTAGTTTGCTGTTTGAAAGTGTGTTTATATTTATCTGCTTTAAAAAACGCTATCGTATTTGGGTATTTAGTTTAGGTGTTTTATTACATGTAGGTATTTTAATATGTTTTCCGTTTTCGCCATTTGCACTCGGGTTCATTTCGGTTTATATATTATTACTGCCTGTTTCTTTTTGGCGGACCGTAAAACATCATATAACATGTAGAAAACGAGTGCCTGTTTTTTTTCGAGCTCATAATTTTTGGTCCAAACGGCTTATGATTTTAGTTATTAGTTTTGATGTTTTTAATTGTTTTGAATGTATTGAAGTAGATACCAATGAACAGCAAGCTCATCAACTCCTTTCAAAGCCATTGTTTTGGCTACATGGTAAGGAAAACGATATATTGACACCCTATCAAGCATTGCGTTTTATACTGTTAAGGTTACCTTTATTTGTGCCTCTAGGATTATTGTTATTTATTCCTTTTTTTAATAGATTGTTGTATCGTAATACAGTTTTATCTGTTAAACTTTTAATTACAAGCCTAAAACCGCGTGATAATAATACTGATACATGTACAGAATTAAAACCTTATAAAATTAAACTTATAGCTGTTTTTTTTGTGGGTGTTTTATTACTTCAAGGTCATGCTATATTACGGACAAAGTTTGCGAAAACTTTAAATTTACCAACGGGTATTGTTCAAGTGCATAATATGGCCAGAGTTGTTTTAGGTATTAGCCAGCACAATGTCTTTACACATCCTACTGAAAAGCAACATTTGTACAGTATTGCCATAACGCATCAACGTGCCAATCAAGAACTGTGGCTTCCCTTAACAAAGCAAAATGGTCAAGCGGATTATTATAAAAACGATCCAATTAGGCGAAAAAGTTTTTTCTCGAGTTATAGTCCAGATTTAGATAGTTTAAAGCTGAATCGTTATGTTCGAGATTATTCGGCGTTTTGGAGTTTTAAAAACAACATAGATTTAGATAGCACGCACTTTAATGTTTATATTAAAAAACTAAAAATTCCTGAAACTTGGGAGCTGGATGTTTATAAAAAAAATATAATGAAACCTTGGGTTTTACTCGGCACAATTACTTGGCAAGACACCTTGTTTTATTCCCAGTTAGATTATTCTAAACGGTTGCATTAAGTATAAAAAAAAGAGGAATAATCATAAAAAGGAATTTGATATACTAGTTACTTAAAAAGCGTATTTTTTCTGTTTTAAGCTATTTGTTTTCTTAAGTATAAATAATAATACATTCTGGTCATCAAAATCGGTACTATAATAAATTAGTTCTGCTATTCGATTTTTTCTTGTTTTTGAAAGCGTCATAAAACAAATGAAGCGTGTTAAATATTAATCAATAAAAAATAAACCACCCTTCATTTTGGATTTAATTATTTAAAGCTTTCCAAAACACTATTTTTTAATGCCTATTATCAATTATTCAGATTAGCAGATTTTGAATAGTACTTCGAATTTTTGATGCGCATTCACGTGATCTCATATAACAGCGCAATGTGTTGTACCTTTTTAGGACTTAAAAAAATATTAAGTTCAGCTAACTAATTTTGTTCTTATGTAGAGTTCATTTTTATATACTGAAGGAATACCAGATTACATGCAATTTTGTCTTGACTCCATTAGTTACAATATTATTGCGCTAATTATAGCTGTCAAAGTTGTAAGTACATACCAGAAAACAAAAAACGTGCTATCAAAAGATAGCACGTTTTTAAAAAATATAATTTTAAAATTTTAATTAATTAACACTTGTTTGGATACACTTTGTGAATTGTTTTTTAAACTCACCACATATACACCTGTATTAATTTGAGCTACATTAATACGGTTAGTTTGGTTAAACGCTTTAATAGTGTTGTTTAACACTAGTTTTCCAGTCATATCATAGATGCTTACTTGTGTGTCTTCAGCTAATTCGCCAGTAATAACCAGTTGTTTTGTACCATTAATGCTCTTAATTCCAACTTGATTTAAATCGGCATTAAATTCAGTAGTAGATAATCTACCTTCATCTTGTAAGTGTAAGTAAAAACGTCCAGTTCCTGTTAGGTTTGTATTTGGTGTTACAGTAAAGGTATTACCATCATTTAATAATGTCCAAGTATCAGTAGCACGATCTTCTAAATATACTAAAGTTTCTTCACCTGTAGTTACCTGATCGATACTGAAGGTAATTTGTTGTCCAGCTTGCGCATGAACACCAAGAGCAATAACACTCTCTAAGACATTTTCCATTGTCATAGACTGGATAGCTAATTTATCCGTATTAGTTGTATTGTTTACTAATGTTGAGTAAATGTTAAAGCTATCTGAACCATTGTAAACATAAGAATCAAAACCTAAATCGAAATCATCAGAAACACCGTTGTAGTCTAAGAAATACAATTCAGAATGTCTAGCCTGATTTCCTTTTGCTACATTTAATCTCATTTTTTGAACAGTTTGTTCCGCATTACGCATACCATTTTGAAGAAAATCATCTTCACCTACATAGGTTCTCATGCTAGGCTTGAACGTAACAACACTACTGTTTGTTTTAGCTGCTAAATAAAACCCTTGTCCTGGAGCAATAGTTACGTTGCTTTCAATAGCGCTTGATAGGTTGTAGTAAATCCAACCATCCGTATTATTTACACCATTGTAACCTAGCACTACTACATAATCAGTATCTAATTCATTAATGTTCTCTGTTAGAAATTCACTAAGGTTAATATATGATGTGTAAGGGTTTCCAACCACATTCCAACGTGTTTGAGCACGATTTAAAGGAACCGTTACATCGCTGTTTAATACAGTACCAGTAAATTTAATAGGTGCGCTAGCATTTGCAAAAGTCGCTACTCTATACCCAATACCTGAAGTAATATTAGCAGTCGTTGTATTTGTGTAAAAGTTACCCCAGCCATTTCCACCATTAATGTAAGGTGTAAACGAAAATAACGTACCATTGTTATATAACACATCTGTGTTATTACTCATAACATTTTGCCAGGTATCACCAGCAACAGGCGATGAAATACAATCATTACCATTAGTACCAACCTCATAATTGTTTACCCAACGGTTATAGTTTACAGCACCAGTAGATGTACCATTAACAATTAAGCTAGAGAATTTGTTATGATCTGACCACATATTCACATTATCCGTTCCTTTGTTTACAAAATCTTCAACTGTTGTAAGCGATCCTGTTTTGTCTATAGTTAAAAGCGCGCCTGTATTAACTATTACTGTTTTGAATGTAACGTCATTTTTAATTCTTAGATGCTTACCAGAACCTATCATTATAGTTGATGTTGAGTCTGGCACCACACCAGAAGACCATAACTCTTCGTCTTCTATATTCTCACCTTCTGCATCAACACCTTGCCATACATTAGCATAAGGAACTCCTGTTAATTTTATTTCTGCAACCTCATGCTCGCTATTGCTGTCAGTATGATTAAACTTAACAATTAGTTTAATTGAAGTAGCTGTGTCTGGTATATTCAATGATTCTGTGTATTGAACGTCCTCTTGGCTCCCACGTTCTAATTTTTGAATTGGTACAGGCTCCGTTTCACCATTTAAAAGATAGAAAGCTTCAACATAATCGGTTGCAGATTCATCTCTATCAATTTCAAACTTATCAAACATAAAGCTGAATTCTAAGTTTGTAAACCCCTCTATGTTTATATAACCTGTGGTTTGCCATGAAGCAAGACCGTTAATTAACTGTACATCAAGTTCATCATTACCACCATCAACTTTAAACTTGTAATCTTGATCATTTGAAGGATTGTCGTCGGTTAAATCCCAAGGAATATTGTTTGTGCTATTAAAACCATCACCATTGCCAGATATAGCATTGTTACTTTCATTAAAAGTTTCAAAGAATAGGTCTTGTGGTTGGTTAGGATTATTTCCGCCAGTGCCAACAGTTCCCGTAATTTGAATATCATCAAATGCTATACCATCGTTATCATATTGGTAGTTATCATATTGTCCTAGCCTAATTTGGAAGGTAGAGGATACTGATTGTTCTTCACTACTTAGTATTTCATCAATATCAATACCACTTATTAATTGCCATTGTCCATCTGTGTAAGATTGAGGTGTCAATTGTACCGCTTTAATCCAAACTGCATTATCGTTACCACGAATCCAAACCGCATCACCATTATTACTTTCATCGCCTTGATCCAAAACCCAAAAAGAAAGATTTAAATCATTAGAGTTAATGTAATTAGATAAATTTAATGTTTTTAGAATATAGTTTTGCGTTTGATTGTTGTTTTGGGATACATCAAAAAGAATAGCTCTGTTTCCGGTTCTCGATATTTCATCAAATCTAAGTCTTCCTTTATTACTTTCGTTATAGCTCCAACAATTACCAACATTAGTATTACTATCGGTATACGTACCGCTGTTATTTTCAAAACCTTCGTTCCAAGGCAATGAAATTGGAGCTGTGCAGTTCTGCCCATAGCTTAAAGCAGTAGCACCGATTAAAAGCATAAAGCTTAAAATTAACGTTAAAATTTTGTAATTCGTTTTCATCTGTAAAAATGAGTTTAGGTTAAATGTGTTTTTATTAGATTCTTTGTGAGGGAGGTGCAAATGTATATATGGGTGATTATTCCTACACAAAGATTTAGACGAACTACCTATAAAAATTGTTGAATGAATTGTATGTGTTAATTTTATCGATGAACGACATGTTTGTGTATTACGCTGGTGTGTAAAATACTGTAAAACAAGTGTTTGAGTCGAATTGTAGTCGTTTATATGTATCGTTTTATGGACTACCGGTTAAGGGTTTAGGTTAACCGCATTTTTTTATCGATGAACGACCCGTTTTTATTTGGTCTTATAGTTTCTTTAAAATTTCTAA
>DIAL01000093.1:22011-22630 GCA_002414705.1 Flavobacteriaceae bacterium UBA5079 | reverse complement strand
AACTTTTTGTTGCAAGTCCACAAGACAGGTTGAATAATTATGTTTTTGAAAGCAAAAAAATAGGTTTCTACAAGAAAACTAGAAATGGATTGTTAGGTGTAGATTATAGTTCCAAATTTTCGGCTTGGTTAGCAAATGGTTGCATTAGCGCCAAACAAATTTATTGGGCTATTCAAGAATTTGAGAAAACCGAATTTAAAAACGAATCCACTTATTGGTTGATTTTCGAATTAATTTGGCGCGACTTCTTTAAATATATTGCTTGGCAACATGGTACTAATATATTCAAAATTGAAGGTATTAATAATCAATCCTATCATTGGAAAACAGATACAGATTTGATTCAAAAATGGTGTTCTGGAAATACGTCAGAACCTTTTGTAAACGCCAATATGGTGGAGCTAAATAAAACGGGTTGGATGAGTAATCGTGGTCGGCAAAATGTGGCATCTTATTTTGCGAAAACACTTGAACTGGATTGGCGCATTGGTGCTGCTTATTTTGAATCACTTTTACTAGATTATGATGTACATAGCAATTATGGAAATTGGCTATATGTTGCAGGTGTTGGCAACGATCCCAGAAACCGCACTTTTAATGTAAAACTACAAGCCGAATC
>DIAL01000093.1:7930-21899 GCA_002414705.1 Flavobacteriaceae bacterium UBA5079 | reverse complement strand
ATGTAAAACTACAAGCCGAACGTTATGATGAAAATGGAAAATTTCAAAAACGTTGGCTACAAAATACCTTGTTTTAATGAAAACACTCCGACTCCTTTTAGGCGATCAATTAAACATAAAACATCCATGGTTTAAATCTGTTGATGATGATGTTGTGTTTGTACTATTTGAAATGCGACAAGAAACAGATTATATCACGCATCATATTCAAAAAGTAATTGGTTTTTTTGCAGCTATGCGGCAATTTGCAACCGATTTGGAATCGGCTGGACATCATGTTATTTATTATAAAATTACCGATCCAAACAATACTCATGACTTGGTTGAAAACCTTCAAAACATTATCAAAAATAAAGATATAAGTAGTTTTGAATATCAACTTCCAGATGAATACCGATTGGATCAGCAATTACAAAATTTTACCAAAACACTTTCTATAAAATTTAACACTGTTGATACTGCACATTTTTACACCAAACGCAATGATTTAAAGACATTCTACGAAGGAAAGAAGCAATTTGTTATGGAGAATTTTTATCGTGGCATGCGCAAAAAACACGATATTCTCATGGAGTATGGCAATCCAGAAGGTGGAAAATGGAATTATGATAAATCCAATAGAAAAAAATGGAAAAACGAACCAAAAATTCCGACGTATAAATATTTTAAAAATGATGTAACAGAAGTTGTTTCAGATATTGAAAAGTCTGGAATTAAAACCTTGGGGAATTGGAATGAAAAAACCTTTAATTATCCTATAAATAGAAAACAAGCTTTAGAACAACTTAAATATTTCTGTGAAAATCTGCTTAAACATTTTGGCGATTATCAAGATGCGTTGCATACGGATGAAGTGTATTTATTTCACTCGCGCTTATCATTTGCTATGAATATCAAATTGATTTCGGCACGAAATGTCGTGGACACCATTTTAAATTATTACAGGAAACATGAAGATGAAATTGATATTTCGCAAGTAGAAGGTTTTATTCGTCAAGTAATTGGCTGGCGTGAATATATGCGTGGTATGTATTGGGCTTTAATGCCAGAATTTAAAACGGGAAATTATTTACAAAACAAAAATAAATTAGCACATTTCTTTTGGACAGGAAACACAAAAATGGCCTGCTTAAAACATGCCATAACAAATTCTTTGGATAACGCGTATGCGCATCACATTCAGCGACTCATGATTACGGGTAATTATGCCTTACTAACCCAAACAAATCCTGATGATGTGGATGCTTGGTACTTGGGAATTTATGCAGATGCTGTGGAGTGGGTTCAACTGCCAAACACGCGTGGCATGAGTCAGTTTGCAGATGGAGGAAAAATTGCAACGAAACCCTATGTGTCTTCTGGTTCTTACATTCAGAAAATGAGTAATTATTGCGATGGCTGTCATTATAACTACAAGAAAAAAACAGAAACAGATGCTTGCCCTTTTAACAGTTTGTATTGGAATTTCCTAGATGATAAACGATCACTTTTAGGGTCCAATCACAGAATGAAAATGATGTATCATCTGTTAGACAAAATGAGCGCAGAAGATCTATCAGCAATCAAAGAACGTGCAAACCACATTATAGAAAACCAAGATGAATACTAGCCGAGAGCCCATACATATTGTTTGGTTTAAACGTGATTTACGTTTGCATGATCATGAAGCTATTCATGAAGCACTCAAACAAAATGAGCGTGTATTGTTCCTATTTGTGTTTGAGCAATTATTGCTAAATGACCCACATTACAGTAAGCGCCATTGGGATTTTATAAAAGAATCCATTCGGGATTTAAACAAAACCTTAAAAGCTTACAATACTAAAGTGCTTGCTATAAATTCTGATATTATTTCGGCTTGTAATTTATTATCCAATACATTTCACATAAAAACAGTTTATTCGCATCAAGAAACAGGTATTCAGGTGACGTTTGATCGTGATAAAAGTTTTAAACGGTATTGTAAAAACAACCTAATTTCTTGGCAAGAATATAACACAAATGGTGTCTCTCGCGGATTAAAAAATAGGGAATCTTGGTTTGATAATTGGAATACGTTTATGGCACAGCCACTGTTTTCATTTTCACCTGCTAATGAAAATTTTCTAGATCTAAATGTTATTCAAAAAATAGAATCCCATTGTCAAGCAACAGATTTAGATACTTCTCCTAATAAACCTTTTCAACCAGGTGGTACTAAAATGGGTTTAAAATACTTACAATCTTTTTTAGATGAACGATATAAAGACTACATGTTTCATATTTCAAAACCCGACAAATCTAGAAGAAGTTGTAGTCGTTTATCACCTTATATAGCGTGGGGAAATTTGTCCATAAGGCAAGTATATCAAGCTTCAAAGGCGCAACACACATTTGGAAGTCAGAAAAAACAATTAGCCGCTTTCCGATCGCGTTTACGTTGGCAAGCTCATTTTATTCAGAAATTTGAGATGGAGCATGTTATGGAAAAGGTAAGTGTTAATAAAGGATATCATAAACTAAAAAAATCTATTTCAGAACACTATCAAATAGCATGGCAAACTGGACAAACAGGTTTTCCTTTAGTAGATGCAAGTATGCGCTGCCTAAACGAAACAGGTTATCTTAATTTTAGAATTTGTGCCTTATTAGTATCCTTTTTCACACATATTTTATGGCAACCTTGGCAAAATGCATCCAAACATTTATCACAACAGTTTTTAGATTTTGAGCCAGGTATTCATTTTCCGCAATTGCAAATGCAAGCTGGTGAAACAGGTATTAATAATTTGCGTATTTATAATCCCATAAAAAATAGTTTAGAACATGATCCAGAAGGAATTTTTATCAAAAAGTGGGTTCCCGAATTGCGAAATTTAGAGTTGCCTTTTGTTCATGAACCTTATTTAATGACAACACTAGACCAACAATTTAATAATTTTGAATTGGGCGTAAACTATCCTGTTCCGATTGTAGATTTAAAACTGAAAAGAAAACGTGCAAGTGATACACTTTGGAATATGAAAAAAAATTTGCATGTTAGAAATGAAAGTATCCGAATCCTCAACAAACACACTATTGACAACCGTTCCCAAATGCTTGACAATACCGATTAGACCCAATAAAAAACTATCTTGTTAAATTTTGTTTAACTTATAGTGATATTAGTTAAACATTTTGTAAATTTGATATCAAATAACAATAAGTTGATATTAAACAGCACATACCATAACAAAGACCATAAAAAAGTTATAACTGACTTGATTGGTAAGCCATATAGCTTTTTTGAAGCTATAAAGTTAAAAGGTGTTGGTTCTAAACGTATGATAATTGATAAGGTTAGTCCTAATTTACAACCGTATTTAAATCGTGTTTCAGATATTAACTATGCCAATATAGAAATGCGACCAGGTGGTATCATTGTATACATAAATAAAGGTTTACAGAATTTTTCTTGGGTTATTCCATATTATCAGTTGGTTTTGTACAAAACAGATGGCACCAGTATTCACGCACAAGGCAAATTTATCAACTTTAAAAACAACAAAATGTTTAAAGAAAATAAGGCTTTTTTTAATCGCTTATTGGATATCAAAGTCGTGTATGATGAACGCTTTAATTTTATAGATATATAATGGAGTTTAAAGCTTATGAAATAGATAGAATTATTGAAATGGCTTGGGAAGACCGAACCACTTTTGAGGCAATTAAGTTTCAATTCGGTTTGGAGGAACAAGATGTTATAAACCTCATGCGACGGGAAATGAAACCGAGTAGTTTTAGAATGTGGCGCAAACGCGTTCAAGGCAGAAAAACCAAACATGAAAAATTACGCACATTTGAAAAAGGTCGGTTTAAATGCAGCAGACAAAAGCAAATAACACACAATAAAATAAGTAAACGTTAAAAGTGCTTTGCCTCATTAAAAAAGTAAGGACAGCACATAAAAAAAGAAACTATGAAAACTGAAACATTACATCTTAACAACAAAAACGAGTTAAATGGTTTTTCTACCGAAATGATTGGAGACGATCACTTATACACAGGTTTAGAAACCCCCATGAAAAAAGACGCTTTTAAACTTTCTGATACCGAAAAGAAACAGCGAATTGCGTTATTATTTGAGGAAATAATGGATGTAATGGGATTAGATCTAACAGACGATTCATTAAAAGGAACACCTGATCGTGTGGCTAAAATGTATATAGATGAAATATTTTCAGGATTAAACCCTGAAAACAAACCAAAAGTAGCTTTATTTGAAAATAAATACCGCTATAACCAAATGCTTTTAGAAAAAAATATCACGTTTTATTCTAACTGCGAACATCATTTTGTACCAATTATTGGTAAAGCACATTTAGCCTACATATCTTCTGGAAAAGTAATTGGTTTGTCTAAATTAAACCGAATAGTACAATATTATGCTAAAAGACCTCAAGTCCAAGAACGTCTTACAAATCAGATAGCCAACGAACTAAAAACTATTTTAGATACGGAAGATATTGCTGTAATAATTGATGCTAAACATTTATGTGTATCATCCAGAGGCATTAAGGATGATACTTCTGCAACCGTTACTGCTTATTATGGTGGTGCTTTTAATACACCAGAAAAAATTGCCGAATTACAAAACTATTTAAATCATTAAATTATGGATACAATAGAACGTGCTCTAGAATTTGAGCAAACAAAACTGAAATCATTATCCACCAGCGATAGAATTAAAATATCCCGAGAGGCTAAAACACTTATTTTAGATCTAAATCAGATTTATAAGAAAAAGAAAGATGAGCGTATTATGGATATCATGAAACGCCTAACAGCCATTAAACGTAAAGTAGAAAAACGATTAAAAGGGAATCCTTTAACAGCTTAAGCTAAAATATAAATGAAAACATATATAATTGTTGGAGGCAGCAAGGGCATTGGTCATGCTATTACTCAAAATTTATTGGAGCACCACAATGTTATTAATTTAAGTCGTACCAAACCAGATTTGGAACATGTAAATTTTACACATTATTCCATAGATATTTTAACCGATAATTTGCCAGATATTGAACAAGCTGATGGTCTTATTTATTGTCCTGGAAGTATCAATTTAAAGCCTATTGGACGTTTAGATTTAGAAGATTTCCGTTCCGATTTTGAAATTAATGTTATTGGAGCTGTTAAAGCAATTCAGAAATATTTACCTATTATAAAAAAAGGTAATAAACCAGCTATGTTATTTTTTAGCACAGTTGCTGCAAAATTGGGTATGCCATTTCATGCAAGTGTGGCTGCTGCAAAATCGGCTGTGGAAGGGTTAGGAAAATCTATTGGAGCTGAACTAGCACCTACTGTTCGTGTTAATGCCATTGCTCCTACTGTTACAAATACCGAATTAGCATCCAAATTGTTGCGCAACGAAAAAATGATTGATAATATTACCGATCGTCATCCACTTAAAAAATTCTTAAATCCAGCAGAAGTTGCTCAAATGGCTTCTTTTTTAGTGTCCGATCAAGCAGCTTCCATTTCGGGACAAATTTTTGAAATGGATTGTGGTATTGTATCGTTTAAAATATAACTTATGAAACACTTATTAATTCTTATTATTATGTTTAGTTTATTTAATAAAAGTCAATCACAAACACAACCAACGCAATCTATATATGATATTGATATTAACGGATTAAATGGTGAAAAAATAAATTTATCAGATTACAAAGGAAAGCATATCCTGTTTGTAAATGTGGCCTCCAAATGTGGTTTTACTGGTCAATATGAAGATTTACAAAAACTATACGATACTTACAATGGAAACTTGATGGTAATTGGTGTGCCTTGTAATCAATTTGGTGGGCAGGAACCAGGAACAGCATCAGACATTCAAACTTTTTGTCAAGCCAATTATGGTGTTACGTTTGTAATGACGGAAAAATTTGATGTTAAAGGAGATAATCAGCACCCTCTATACAATTGGTTAACAAATCAATCATTAAACGGAAAATCTAGTTCAACAGTAAAATGGAATTTTCAAAAATATTTAGTAGATGGTCATGGCGATTTGGTGGATTATTACTTTTCAGTAACCAACCCAATGAGTGGTAAAATAACAAAACATCTAACACTATAAATTATGTTCGGATTATTTAAGTCAAAATCAGAAATAGAAAAACTACAAAAGCAATATGAGGTTATCATGAAAGATTGGCATAGGCTATCCACTACCGATAGAAAAGCTAGCGATTTAAAATATGCTGAAGCTCAAAAAATTGCGGATAAAATAGAATCATTACAAAACAAGTAGCATGAAGTTTGTTCCACTTTTAATCCTGTTTTTAGTCATTAACTTTGGCAGTCTTGCCGTAGGTAGTTGGCTTACGGGAAATGGTGCAACTTCGTCATGGTATGTTGACTTAAATAAAGCGCCTTGGACGCCTCCAGGATGGGTTTTTGGAGCTGCTTGGACATTAATAATGATATGCTTTTCAGTATACTTAAGCTATTTATTTAAAGATTATAAATCGTCGTTTTTAATAGGTGTGTTTTCACTTCAAGTAATTTTAAATATTGCTTGGAACTATCTATTTTTCAATCAACACTTGATACTCTTTGCTTTAATAACGATTGTATTTCTGACGCTTATAATTTTCTATTTATTTTTCACGTACAGAATGGATGCCCTAAATTCTTGGCGGTATTTATTAGTGCCCTATATGATTTGGCTATGCATTGCTACATCACTAAACCTATACATTATACTCTATAATTAATGAAAATATACACCTTACACAAAAAACAAAAGCTTCCTATATCTGTAGAACAGGCTTGGGATTTTTTATCAGACCCTAAAAACCTAAAAGTTATAACACCAGATTATATGGGTTTTCACATTCTTTCTGGAGCAGATAGACCTATGTATGCTGGTCAGTTAATTCAATATATTGTTACGCCTGTTTTAGGTATTAAAACAAAATGGGTTACAGAAATTACGCACGTTATAGACAACAAGTTCTTTATTGATGAACAACGTTTTGGACCTTATGCCTTATGGCATCATAAACATTTTATAAAAGCTATTGATGGTGGTGTGGAAATGGAAGATATAATCGACTATAAGGTTCCCATGGGTATTTTAGGCCAAATGGTCCATCCGTTTATTGTTAAACCGAAGTTAGAAGAAATTTTTGCCTACCGACAGAAAAAACTAATAGAATTATTCGGAACTTTATAGGCATGAAGCAACCGTTAAATATATTTTGGTTTCGTAGAGATTTACGATTAGATGATAATCGTGGTTTTTATGAAGCCTTAAAGAGTGAAAATCCCGTTTTACCTATTTTTATTTTCGATTCTGAAATTTTAGATTCATTACCAGAATATGATGCACGTGTAACGTTTATTTACAATACGTTGCAAACCATGCGAAAAACCCTTCTAGAGGAACACAAGAGTAGTATTGCCATGTATCATGGCACACCAGAAGCTGTTTTTAAAGAACTTTCAGAAAATTATGATATTAAAACCGTTTTTACCAATCATGATTACGAGCCTTATGCCATAAAACGTGATAAGGATATAGGTTCTTATTTATCTAATAAAAACATAGACTTCAAAACGTTTAAAGACCAGGTAATCTTCGAAAAGGATGACATAGTAAAAAACGATGGTACGCCTTATCGTGTTTACACACCTTTTATGAAAACATGGAAAGAAACTTTTAAAACCTTTGATTTAGAAATTTATTATACCAATAGCTATTTAGATAATTTAGTAGAAAACACACGATTACCGAATTTAGAATTATCGGATTTAGGTTTTAAAAAATCGAATCAAAACATAGCAGCTTATAATGTTACGCCAACTTTAATTCAAGAATACGAAGACAACCGAAATTTCCCGGCTAAAGATGCGACTTCGCGGTTAGGACCTCATTTACGGTTTGGAACGGTTAGTATTCGGAAAATGGTAAAAAAAGCCATTGCAGAAAAAAATGAAATATTCTGGCAAGAACTTATTTGGCGCGAATTCTTCATGCAGATACTTTGGCATTTTCCGCATACGGTTACAAATAGTTTTAAGCCTAAATACGATGGCATTAAATGGCGAAATAACGAATCTGAATACAAGGCATGGTGTCAAGGAAAAACAGGATATCCTTTGGTAGATGCTGGCATGCGTGAACTAAATGAAACCGGTTTTATGCACAATCGTGTGCGTATGCTGGTTGGCAGTTTTTTATGCAAACATTTATTAATTGATTGGCGTTGGGGAGAAGCCTATTTTGCTGAAAAATTACATGATTACGAAATGGCTAGCAATATTGGAAATTGGCAATGGGTTGCAGGTTCGGGTGTAGATGCTGCACCATATTTTAGGATATTTAATCCAACCACTCAAATTGAAAAATTTGACAAAGATTTAAAATATATAAAAAAATGGGTTCCTGAATTCCAAGAACTCACCTACTCTTCACAAATTGTGGATCATAAAGCAGCTCGGGAACGATGTTTAAAAGTTTATAAGGAAGCTGTTGCCTAAAATTGAAAATGATGATTTATATTTCAAAATAAGGCATCTACAATTAGTTTAAAGTTTATTTCATTAATTAAGCTCTCCTAAAAACGAGTATTAAACACAGATAAACAGATAGTTAGCTGTATTTTAATTGATTTAAATTATATTTGAATACTTTAAAACATAGACAAATGATTAAAAAACTACTTTTAGTATGCTGCTTTTGCCCATTTTTAGCAACGGCTCAAATTTCTTTTTCTAGTGGGAATTCCGCTTTAGTGAATGCATCTTTATCTAGTGGTGTTGCCATTGGTGTTACAGATATGAACGGTGATGGTTTAGACGATATTATACGTTTAGACAATGCATCATCATTAGAAATAGAATATCAAAATACAAATGGAAACTTCACCAGATTAAATTACGGAAGTACGGGTACTTCTAAATGGGGAATGGCTATTGCCGATATAGATAAAAACGGTTATAATGATATTTTAATTGGTGGAAACTATAATGGTTTAAAAATATATTCTGCTAATAGCACAGGTACTGATTACACGTCTACGTTGCTTACTAACAATATTTTTGTGCAAAATCTGAATTTTGCTGACATTGATAATAACGGAACCATTGATGTTTTTGCTTGTCATGATGTTGGATTATCTAAAGCGTTTAGTAATGATGGTTCAGGTGCTATGACTGAAAATAATGGTTTAATTAATGCAGTATCTACAGTTCCTTCTGATAATTCAGGGAATTACGGAAGTATCTGGATTGATTATGACAATGATGATGATTTAGATTTATATATTTCTAAATGTAGATTGGGAGTTACCAATGCCAATGATGGTAGACGTGTTAATTTACTTTTTGAAAATGATGGTAATAACAACTTTACGGAAGTTGCTGTAGCTCGTGGGCTCGTTCCTTACGGTCAATCTTGGGCTTCTTCTTTTGAAGACATTGATAATGATGGCGATTTAGATTGTGTTATTCTTAATCACGATATAACCAGTATGATTCTTGAAAATGATGGCACTGGGAATTTTACCGATATTACAGCTTCATCAGGAATTGCTACATCCTTAAATAATTTAGGTGATGGTGGCATTCAAGTAATTATGGAAGATTTTGACAACGATACCTTTATAGATATTTTTGTTACTACCAGAAATGGTATTCATAAATTATACAAAAATGATGGTGATAAAACCTTTACGGAATTATCTAATCCGTTTCCTTTACCATTTGGCACCAGCAGAATTCAAAGTGCTGCTATAGGCGATTTAAACAATGATGGTTTTGTTGATGTTATGGCTGGATTTGCTTCTGGATATAATGGACCAAGTAGTAGTAGACGCGATAGATTGTATTTTAATAATGGAAATGCGACAAACAATTGGACTGAAATTCTTTTGGAAGGAACTACAAGTAATATTAACGGAATTGGAGCTCGCATAGAAATTTATGGTGCTTGGGGAAAACAAATTCGCGAAGTACGTTCTGGTGAGAGTTATGGCATTATGAATTCGCTTAAAACACATTTTGGTTTAGGCACAGCAACAACTATTACCAAAATTGTTGTTAAATGGCCTTCTGGAAATGTAGATGAGTTATTGGCGCCAACCATTAATCAATCTTTAACTATTAGCGAAGGTTCTACATTAAGTACAACAAATCCTTCAACAATTTCTAAGTTACGTATATATCCAAATCCAACATCCAATTTTATTACGGTTGAAACTAACAATAGAAATTCAAACGTAGTCTATTCATTATATGATATTTCAGGTAAATTATTACATGCAAATAAAACGTTAAACGTTAATAATCAAATACCATTACAATCATTAGCTACTGGTATTTACATGCTACAATTACACATGGATGGCGAAACAAGTATGCGAAAAATTATAAAAGAATAATTTCAATTTATTCCATAAAAAAATGCTTCTAAATTATTTAGAAGCATTTTTTTTATATGAGTTTGAATAACTTTAATCCGTTTCTTTATTTCTTTCAATATAAGCACCAATAGCTTTTAAACGCGTATCAATGTTTTCGTAACCACGATCTATTTGTTCAATATTATGAATGGTAGACGTTCCTTTGGCAGAAAGTGCCGCAATTAATAAAGAAACACCTGCACGAATATCTGGAGATGTCATGGTGGTAGCTTTTAATTGCGATTTAAAATCATGACCAATTACTACTGCGCGATGTGGATCACATAGTATAATTTTGGCTCCCATATCTATTAACTTATCAACGAAGAATAAGCGGCTTTCAAACATTTTTTGATGAATTAGCACACTTCCTCTTGCTTGGGTTGCAACAACCAGAATAATACTCAATAAATCAGGTGTAAATCCTGGCCAAGGCGCATCAGATATTGTTAGGATGGAACCATCAATGTAATTCTGAATTTCATAACCGTTCTTATGAGCAGGAATATAAATATCATCACCACGTTTTTCAACGGTAATTCCTAATTTTCTAAATACGTTTGGTATTTGACCTAAATCATCCCAACTCACATTAGTAATGGTAAGCTCACTTTTTGTCATAGCAGCAAGTCCAATCCAACTACCAATTTCAATCATATCAGGAAGCATGGTATGATCTGTACCACCTAAAGTGTCAACACCATCAATAATAAGCATATTGGAACCAATACCGCTTATTTTTGCTCCCATCCTATTCAGCATATTACACAATTGCTGTAAATACGGCTCGCAGGCGGCATTATAAATGGTTGTTTTTCCTTCAGCTAAAACGGCAGCCATAACAATATTGGCAGTTCCGGTTACAGATGCTTCATCTAAAAGCATATAAGCGCCTTTAAGCTTTTTAGCTTCAACACCATAAAAATACTCTTCTCTGTTATATCTAAATTTAGCGCCTAAATTAATAAAGCCTTCAAAATGCGTATCTAAACGACGACGACCAATTTTATCACCTCCTGGTTTTGGGATATACCCTTTTCCAAAACGTGCTAATAATGGACCAACAATCATGATAGAACCACGTAAACCACGTCCATCTTTTTTAAACGCTTCAGACTCTAAATAGTTTAAATTAACATCATCCGCTTGGAATGTATACGTACCTTGACTAATATGCGCAATTTTAACACCTAGATTTTTTAATAAATCTATCAGTTTATTTACATCTACAATATCAGGAATATTATGAATGGTAACTTTTTCTGGCGTTAGTAAAACAGCACATAATATTTGTAAGGCTTCGTTTTTGGCCCCTTGAGGTTGAATTTTTCCTTTTAATTGGTGTCCTCCTTCAATTTTAAATATACCCATTGCCGTTTAATTAATAGCGTTTTCTACTTCTGTTTGTATTTGTGTTCGATTTTTTCTGATAACTCTTTTTATTACTCGTATTACTATTTGAGCTATACTTGGATTTGCTTCGCATTAAACTGGTAGCATCCGTTAAATCTTCGTCGGCATTTAATAAATTAATTTTACCACCTGAAAGTTCGCGTAAATGTTCGAAAATCACATCATCTTCAACCGTGTCTTTATTCCAATTTAAAAAACACTTTTTCATGTGGTTGGCAATGGTATAAATCAATGCATCTTTAAGTTCGCCTTCTTCCCAAGTATTAGCCACATCAATCATGGTTTTTATATTATTTCCGTAAAAACGATATTTTGGGAAATTTTGTGGGTATGGTAAATGCTCTGGACGCACATTTAGAGTTTCTCTAGATGGCTTTTCATAAGGAGAATCGGCATCCAAGTCAAAATCAGACATAATGAATAATTGATCCCACAACTTATGCTGAAAATCAGGCACATCACGTAAATGCGGCTGAATATTACCCATAACGGAAATAATAGCTTTAGCTAATTTATTACGTTCCTCTTTTGTTTCGCGTGATTTAGCATAATTAATCATCTTTTGAAGATGGCGTCCGTATTCTGGAATAATTAAATGCTCACGTTCTGAATTGTATTCTAAATGATCTATCAAAATATGTGTATGTGTAGTGTTTACTTATGGCACGTAGTTTTGTGCATGCGCAAAGTACAAAAAAAAACTAAAGACTAATAACGCCTTTAATGTTTTCTGTAACTTCTTTATATTTGATTATAACGTATTCTGGTTTTTTCATGACTACGTGAATTGAAACACTAGTATATTTCCCTTTTGAGGATTCTTTCGTTTTAATAACCGCACCCATATTATCGAATAAACCCTCTATATCTTTAACAGCGGTCCCTTCTGTTTCTACAATAAATTTAAATAAATATTGTGTTGGCCATAAAGCCGTATCATATAATTGAGCTTTTAGTTTTTCATAAAAAGCATCTGTTTTTTTATTCTCGTCCATACTCTTTTTTTAATTATACAAAGATAGTATATCCTTGTCATTTTTTAGTTTCCTTTTTAATTACGATTTTTACATCCAAAATCTTGCCAATTTGAAAATAAAGAAAATAGTTATTACTGGAGGTCCAGGTACAGGAAAAACATCTATCATTAACGAATTAAAAAGCCGTGGGTATATTTGTTTGGATGAAATATCTCGTCAAATAACCTTAAAAGCCAGAGAAGATGGGATAGATCAGCTTTTTTTAAGTCAGCCTTTGCTGTTTAGCGAACTCCTTTTAAAAGGACGGGAAAATCAATTTCATGAAGCTAACAGCCAGAACCAAAGCTTTGTTTTTCTTGATCGTGGTATTCCAGACGTTTTGGCATATATGGATTATATTGGTGACAGTTATCCGAAACCATTTATTGAAAGTTGTGAAAAACATAGTTATGATTTAGCTTTTATACTAAAACCATGGCAAGAAATTTTTGTAAGCGATAGTGAACGTTATGAAAACTTTAATCAAGCCATAGAAATTCACGATCATCTGTTACATGCCTACGAAAAATTTGGGTATCAACTTTTAGATGTTCCTTTTGATTCGGTTGAAAACAGAAGCGACTTTATTTTAAATGTTGTTAAAAATTTATAATGCAACAACCCATAGATATACTTGAGCGCTATTGGAACTACACCAGTTTTAAACCACTTCAAGAAACGGTAATCCAAGCCGTTTTAGAAGGCGAAGATACGTTTGCCTTAATGCCAACTGGTGGTGGAAAATCGTTGTGTTTTCAAGTTCCTGCTTTAGCAAAAGATGGTATTTGTATTGTTATTTCGCCATTAATTGCGCTTATGAAAGACCAAGTGCAAGCGTTACAAAACAAAGGTATAAAAGCCATGGCGCTTACTAGTGGTATTCATTATAACGAATTGGATACACTATTAGATAATTGCATTTATGGGAATTATAAATTCCTCTATTTATCTCCAGAACGCTTACAGCAAGAATTAGTACAAGACAGAATTCGGCAAATGCCTGTTAATTTAATTGCTGTTGATGAAGCACATTGTATTTCAGAATGGGGGCATAACTTTCGTCCCGATTATTTGAAATTGCCAAGCTACCGCCAAGCGTTAAATATT
>DIAL01000093.1:7493-7896 GCA_002414705.1 Flavobacteriaceae bacterium UBA5079 | reverse complement strand
AATGGGGCAATGATTTTCGTCCAGCATACAAAAACATTAAATTACTGCGCGAGTTACAACCAACCGTAAATTGTATTGCGTTAACCGCTTCTGCAACACCCGAAGTAGTTGAAGATATTATAAAAGAACTCGATTTTATTAGTCCAAAGGTTCTTAAACAATCTTTTGGTCGGGATAATTTAGCTTATATGACTTTTGATGCAACCGATAAGCATTATCATTTAGAGCGTATTTTAAAGAAAAATCCTGCACCTTCTATTATATATGTTCGAAACCGATTGGCGACTATTGAAATTAGTCAGTTTTTAGAAAAAAAAGGGTTTTCTGCCACTTTTTTTCATGGTGGATTATCCAATAGTGAAAAAGATACCAGACTTGAGGATTGGCTCCGAGAAAAAAAATT
>DIAL01000093.1:7032-7371 GCA_002414705.1 Flavobacteriaceae bacterium UBA5079 | reverse complement strand
AAAAAAATTAATTATGGTTGCTACCAATGCCTTTGGAATGGGTATTGATAAACCCAATGTAAAAACGGTTATTCATTTAAATTTACCGGAAAGTTTGGAGAGTTATTTCCAAGAAGCTGGTCGTGCTGGACGAAATGGTGATAAAGCATTTGCTGTTATTTTAAAAAACAATACTGATAAAAGTAAATTAGAAGATCAGTTTTTAAAAGTCCTTCCTAGTGTAGATTTCATGAAGCAAATTTACCGGAAACTCTGCAACTATTTTCAAATTTCTTATGGTGAAGGTGTTGATTTTGTGGAAGATTTTAATTTTAATCATTTTTGCAAAACCTATAAATT
>DIAL01000093.1:6617-6856 GCA_002414705.1 Flavobacteriaceae bacterium UBA5079 | reverse complement strand
AATCCGCTTATAGCATATAATGCTATTCAAACGTTGGACAGAACGAGTATTATTTCTTTAAGTCAGCAGTTTAATAAGCAAACAAGCGTTCAATTTATTGTTTCAGACACACAATTGTTTCAGTATTTACGAAATCATGAGCATTTAAATACCATAGTAAAATCTGCCCTTAGAAGTTACGGTGGGATTTTTGAACATGAAACAAAAATAAACACCATTAAAATTGCTGAAAAAGCATC
>DIAL01000093.1:3131-6503 GCA_002414705.1 Flavobacteriaceae bacterium UBA5079 | reverse complement strand
GAAGCTTTAGAGCGTTTAGAAACAGATGAGATCATTAGTTTGCAAATTTCTAAAACCGATGCGCAAGTCACCTTTTTAGAACCACGAGAAGATGATAAATCCATTAACCGAATTACCCATATTATTAATCAGCAAAATGAATTAAAACACAAGCAAGTTTCTGATGTATTAAAATATATTTCTAATAATTCTGTCTGTAAAAGCATTCAACTACTCACCTATTTTGGAGAAAAAAACATTAAAGATTGTGGAATCTGTTCCGTTTGTATTGAACGTAAAAACAAAAAGAAACCTACGGCAGATTTTAAAACAATTAAAAACGCTATAATTACCAAATTAGAAGAAACAGATTGTTCCTCTAGAACACTAACAGAAACGTTGGACTTTGCAGAAACTGATATCCATAACGCAATTAAACTATTATTAGAACACCAAATTATTACTATAACACATACCAATACGTATAAATTATCTCATTTATGAAAACCGACTTACGCATCGTGTTTATGGGCACACCAGATTTTGCCGTTGCAACATTAGAAGCCATACTTACCAATAATTACAATGTAGTTGGTGTTATAACCGCACCAGATAAACCAGCAGGACGTGGACGAAAAATTCATGAATCGGCTGTGAAGCAATATGCACAAAAACACGGATTAAACATTTTACAACCAACCAACTTAAAGGATGCCGAATTTTTAAAAAGATTACACGCATTGCAAGCCAATGTGCAAGTGGTAGTTGCATTTAGAATGTTACCAGAAGCCGTTTGGAAAATGCCAACTTTAGGAACCTTTAATCTGCACGCATCTTTATTACCCAATTATCGTGGTGCTGCTCCTATAAATTGGGCTATTATGAATGGTGAAACTGAAACAGGTGTTTCCACCTTTTTTATTGATGATAAAATTGATACAGGTGATATGATTTTGCAACAGTCTGTTGCTATTAACGAAACAGACACTGTTGGCACACTACATGACACGTTAATGGAAACTGGAAGCCAGTTGGTTGTTGAAACACTAAAACATCTTGAAAATGGCACTGTGCAAACAATACCACAACCCAACACAGGTGAATTAAAAGAAGCCAATAAACTGAATCGTGATAATTGTAAAATAGATTGGAATGACTCAATTGACACCATACATAATAAGGTACGTGGTTTAAATCCGTATCCTTCGGCTTGGTGTTATTTAAATAATAATAATGATGAAAATTTAGAAATAAAAATCTACAAAACTCATAAAGAAATTGAATCGCATTCACATACTAATGGCAGTATCATAACAAGTAAGAAAACATTAAAAGTGGCCGTTACAGATGGTTATATATTTATTGATGAATTGAAATTACCAGGAAAGCGGAAAATGGCTATAAATGACCTTTTAAATGGCTATGATTTTCATGTAGAAGCCAAAATGCTCTAAACCCTTGTAAATGTTGATATTTCAAAAAAAAACGATAAAATACACTCGCTTTATTAACAAATCGGTTAAGTTATCAACAAAATTAGGTATTTCCCCTGCTATTACTTGCATGATACGATAATCCGTATAAATTTGTAAAGGATTTAACAAAAATGTTTAACCAACAATTTATTAATAATTAAACTTTAAATTATGAACAAAACAGATTTAATCGATGCAATGGCAGAACACGCAGGAATTACTAAAGCAGCTGCAAAAAAGGCTTTAGAATGTGCGTTAATTGAAATTGAAGGAGCTTTACAAAAAGGTAACAGAGTTTCTTTAGTAGGATTTGGTTCTTGGTCAGTTTCTAAAAGAGCTGCAAGAGACGGAAGAAATCCACAAACTGGAAAAACTATCAAAATTAAAGCTAAAAACGTAGTTAAGTTTAAAGCTGGTTCAGATTTATCTAGAGCAGTAAACTAATTATCGCTTAATTTATATTTTAAAAAGCCTTCAAATTGAAGGCTTTTTTCAGTTTTTAATACGATGAAATATTTGTTTATAACTAAAAAAATACTAGATTTATAGATAGAAAATCTATCGCTACATGATTTCATTACAACCAAAAAAAGGAAACCTATTAATTGCTGAACCATCTATAATTGGTGATATTTCATTTAACAGATCTATCATTTTACTCGCAGAACATTCGGATGAGGGCTCTATAGGTTTTATCCTTAATAAACCATTAGAATATACTATTAGCGACTTAATTCCAGAATTAGATGCCTCGTTTAAAGTTTATAATGGTGGACCCGTTGAGCAGGACAATCTATATTTTATTCATAAAGTACCAGAACTAATTCCGAACAGTGTTGAAATTTCATTAGGGATTTATTGGGGAGGCGACTTTACTAAAGTAGCAGAGCTTATTGCCAAAAACGAAATAAACGAAAAAAACATTCGCTTTTTTCTAGGATATTCTGGCTGGGAATCCAATCAATTAAATGCTGAATTAAAGACAAATTCGTGGGTGGTAACCGAAAACATCTACAAACAAAACATAATAGAAAAAGACTATGAAACGTTTTGGAAGGAAAAAATGATTGAGTTTGGTGGTGAATATACTATTTGGTCCAATGCTCCAGAAGATCCTACTTTTAACTAGCCAGTCTAATTTTTACTTGTAATTTTTGTAATAACATTTTAGCCACCGAATTACTGAAGTTTTTCTTACGGTATTTACTAATAGGTTGAATACCTGTAATAACGTTTGTTATAAATAATTCATCTGCTTTTTGAAGTTCAAAAGGAGAAATAGATGCTTCTTCTATCGTGTAATCAGGTATTTGTGCTATTAAGTCTATCAGTTGTTTGCGCATAACACCTTTTAAGCAACCATCAGAAAGCGGTGGTGTTTTTATAATATTTCCACTTACTAAAAACAGATTTCCATTTAAAGCCTCAACAACCTTTTTATCGGTATTAAGTAACAAAGCATTCTGCAAATTGTTTTCTTCAGCATATACGCTTCCAACCACATTAATGGCTTTGTTATTGGTTTTTAAAGTAGATAATAAACTTGGCGATATATAAAAATCTTTAAATAAATCTACTTCATACCCAGCATCATTCATCAAATAAAAATCGGTGTCCAATTTGCTTACAGAAATAACAAAGCCAACCTCCTTACTCGTTGGTTTATATAGTCCACCTTCGGCACGAAAAACGGTTAGTTTTACTCGAGCCGTCTTATTGGACAGATTATTTTCTTCTACAATTTTCTGGATTTCAGTTTCCAGAAATTCCATAGTAAAATTCATAGGGATTTCCATACGCATAATACGCATAGAAGCCATAAGTCTAAAATAATGATCCTCCCAAAAAAGCAAACTTCCGTGTGAATACTTACAGGTTTCAAAAACGGCATCACCATAAGTAAAACCTCGGTTATTGG
>DIAL01000093.1:0-3024 GCA_002414705.1 Flavobacteriaceae bacterium UBA5079 | reverse complement strand
TAAGTAAAACCTCGGTTATTGGTTGAAATTACGTTTAAATTATCAGTTATATTTCCGTTGAAATTGATCATAAAAAAAGTCCCAAATATAAATTCGGGACAAAGATATGTTTTATAATAGAAACTACCTTAAGCGGAACCTAATACTTGTTTTAAATCTGAAATTTGATTTTCCCAAAGCATTTTAGACTCTTCCACCTCATCTTCTTCGGCAAAATCAACAATCATAACAGAGACGTCCTTGGTAATTTCATCAACTTGAATACGGATTTCAAAATAATATGGTTCGCCCTCATCGGCAGCCCAACGAAATTTTATACGCTCACCACTTTTTTTACTTACTAAATTTGCTTGCTCTTCAGAGCCATCCCAAATAAATTTAAATAGTTCGCCTCGTGAATTTACATTTTCTGCAAACCATTCAGACAGACCAGAAGGTGTTGATATATATTGATATAATAATTGAGGTGAAGCTTGGATTGGAAACTCCATTTCAAATTTTACTTTTTCATTCATAGTTAATAAATTTATGCGCTCAATATATACATTAATTCATGAGAATTAAAACTATTTTTTATAAATATTTTATGTCGATTTTTATTTGCACGGAATAAATTTGTTGTTATATTTGCACCCTTGAAAAAGGCGAGGTAGCTCAGTTGGTTAGAGCGTTGGATTCATAACCCAGAGGTCCCGAGTTCAAATCTCGGTCTCGCTACAGTTTTAAAAGTCTTGTACTAAAGTACAAGACTTTTTTTATGTCTTTAAGTGTTAAAAACATAGTAGGTATAAAAAAGAACCTAAAACACTAATTTTAGGAACAACAAAACAGACCAGAAACCAAAAGAGATAATACCAATATCCAAGTGTAATTAAAATGGTAACATGCCGTTAAAAAATAACACCTCTCAACACTCAAGGTGCTAAACCTTATTTTGATACTATTACTGGTAAAGTTTTTATTCTTTTTTGCCGCTTTACGGGTAACCGTAATTATTATAAAAATAGCTTCTTTATATTTATCATTATGTAACAACGAGTTAAAAACTACGCAGTTCTACGTAGTTTTTGGGTGCATTTTAGTTTCTGTATTAGAGATTAAAATCTTTAAGTTTTGTGGTGTATATATTACGGTTAGCCAGAAGCTGAAAAAACTATGAGAAAACCAAATTCTTCACATTGGAAAAAAACAACGAATTAGAAGGTCTTCTTTTTTTCGCACAATTAATTGATGAAACAAGAATAGTTTTGATTCGTGAATTTCATAAAGTAAAAAGTGCAATAAAAATCAAGTCTTTAAACGATAGATTTAATTTTTTGACATGGCAAGAAATTTCTAATTCTGTTGGAACAGACCTTAAAAATTATATAACAGAAAAATATTTTTAAAAATACAGCACATAAGAAAGTATTGTGTTAAAAAAACAAGTAAATCCTATCGTAATTTCCAACAGAATGTATCACTTTTAATGATGAAGTAACGGGAAACACAACTATTCATTTGTATAAAAGCTAGTATCGCTAAAAACACCCTATTTATAATTTAGAATATAATTAATAGATTTCTGAATTCTTATACTTTGTTCAGATGTTAATTCTTCTTCAACATAACTATCAGAGGTATAAACTCTAATTGTTTCAATTTCAAGCGTGGAAAACATATCAATTTCTCTTTTATTTTGATTTTTAGGTAGAAACAAAGTAAAAGAATTATCACAATTAAAATCACCAGTTTGTACTAAAGTGAATTTTGAACCATTTCTAAATAAAATAATTATTCCATTATCTTCATCTATACAATTTCCAGCACCATATACATGTATACCTAAAAACAGGTAATTAGAATTGGGTTCCGTAATGGCATGTATATATTAATACTATTTTCCTTATATTTATTAGAAATAATAATACTTTCTTTAAAACTTATGCTAAATTTACTTGTCATTTTATCAAAAGTTTCCATAATTAAATCATCAATAGAATAATTGGATACATCCTCTGATTTTTCTACATATTCCCAAGTTCCGTTATCATCCAATAGCACCTTATCATTTGTTTCTGTAATAATTGCTTTTTTCATAAATAAATAGTTTAATTAATCATTTTTAATAGCCAAAACCTCAACATAATTCTCCAGATTACCAACTTGAACAGCATCACCAACACATTTACCTAATAAAGAATTACCTAATGGTGATTTATAATCAATTTTTTGAAAATCATTATTTATATTAAACTGTTTAATGCGCTCGTCAACTAACTGAACTTTAAAATTTTTCCCAATATTTATATATTTAATTTCAACAATACTTTTAAGAACAACTCTATCTTGAAATAATTCCTGTTGAATAGGAGGAATAATCTTTTCTTTAACTTCCTCTTCAAAAGGTAATTCGTCAAGTGCAACAAATTCTTTTATGTCAGCTTGATATTCTTCCTTTAATTCAACTAAGGTCTCTTCCTTTGTAACTATAATATCAGTAAAGGCATCTTTTAAAGAATTCTTTTTAGAAGCACTTGTACTTGCTTTAGACTTACAAGTTTCCTCAATAAAATCAATTAATATTTTAGCTTCCTTTTTAGGATTTCTCCACCAATTAGTACTCCATATTCTATGAAATACAAAACCATTTCCCTCTAATATTTTTTGTCTGTAAACATCATTTAAATAAGCTTCTTTAGAACTATGATAAGCTGCACCATCACATTCTATAGCTATTTTTGGTGTTTTTTTATCTGCTGCATCAAATACCATATCAATTCTAAAACCAGCATATTTTACCTGTGGCTTTATTTTCTTTTTTCCAAAATGCTTAACTAATACCTGATATACTTCTTCTTCAAAAGGTGACTCCAAGTCTCCTAATACTGCTCCTAGCTTCAATTCTTCTTTTACGTTCGCAGACAAGTCATCAAGAATTTTGTTTCTTAAATTATCATTAGCATCACTAACAGCTTTTGCATAAGCCAGATATGCGAAAAACACACCTCTTCTATTATTAGTTCCTTCTGTTACCAAATATTG
>DIAL01000072.1:619-6815 GCA_002414705.1 Flavobacteriaceae bacterium UBA5079 | reverse complement strand
TCCTGGATTGGAAAATAGACCTTTAACTGCATACATTCAAGAAACACCGTTTGACGTTGCAATGAGTAAATTAGCATACGCCAATAATCTGTATTATGAAAAAACAAAGGATGATTTTCATTTATTTGAAGGTAATACGAATCCAGATATTGTAACTAATCCTAATCAGAATAATCAGCAAAATGCTATTAGACCTGCCAGAAGACGAAACTCAAATATCTATTTCAAAGTTTTAGATCCTGCTAACAAGTTGATTGAAGTTGATTTTCAGAACGCACCAATAGCAGATATCATTGGTGATATTGGCACTGAATTAAATATAGACATTTTCACAGCATCTCCTTTAGATGAAGCAGGAACTGCAACTTTTAAAGCAAAAAGCATCCATTTTGATGATTTGTTAGTCAAGATTTTTGAAGTGCAATCAGTGTCCAACAGCCCAACAAATTCTGCTTCAGGACAAAGACCGCAACAAGGTTCAAATCAAAATGTTGCTTTATCCAACAGCAGTGCATTTACGTTTAAAAAAGAGGATGACATCTATTTTTTCGGAACAGAGCAGCAGTTAAGTGTTAGGAAAGTGGAAATTATCTCTATGAGACATCGCTCTGTATCCTTGTTAGGTGATGCCTCCAATAGTTTTGGCAATAATTCAGGTGGTAATAATGTTGGAGGTAGCAATTTCAATAATTCTGGAAACAACAACTACAACGGTAATTCATTTAACCAATTTGACAATGTAAATGCAGGAAAACCAACTAACTCTAATAATAATAATAGTTTTAATGAAAGCTCTAATGATAAAAGAACATTATTAGATATCGTTCCATTAGAGATTGTTCAGGAGTTGGATATAAAAGTAGATTATGAACTTAATTCCTTTTACGTCAATGGAACGAGTACAAATATTGAACGCCTTAAAGGGTTTTTGAGTACGATTGACAAACCAGTTCCTGTTATATTAATCGAGGTTATGTTTATTGAGGTTAATAAAAACATGAGCCTTGAAGCAGGCATAAGTTGGGGAATTGCTGACGCACCCACCACAACTCAAGGTGATATTTATCCAACAACAGATTTAAGTTTAGGAGCTAAAACAATTAATAACATTTTATCAGGATTTAGTTCCTTTAGTGGCTTTAATCTTGGTAAGGTGGTACCTAACTTTTTTGCAAGCATCAAACTAGCAGAAAAAAATGGAAACTTAAAAATACGTTCCACGCCAAAATTAGCAACCTTAAATGGACATAAGGCAATGTTCTCTAATGGTCAAACATCCTATTATGCCGTTACACAACGAAATATTTATGGAACAGATAATCCACAGACATCAGAAATTACTAATTATTTTCCAATTGAAGCACAATTAGGATTGATTATAAGACCTTCGGTCTCTGGCGATGGTCAAGTGTTATTAGACATTAATGTCATTCAATCTGCATTTGGCGCTCGTATTGCAGCAGATGCACCTCCAAATATTAATTCGAGAACTTTCAGTTCCATCATTCGTATGGAAGATCAAGATATTGCTATTTTGGGAGGTTTAGAGGAGCAATCGCAAAACAAGTCGAGTACAGGCGTTCCGCTTTTAGCAAGAATACCAGTTATAAAATGGTTGTTTAGTAAGCAAACACGAGAAGGGTTTAAGTCTAAATTAACGGTTTTAATTAAACCAACAGTCATCTATTAATGTTTGATAAATTAAAACATTTTTTTTTATTTGGAAACACCTACTATGGTGTAGAACATACTGTAGTTGAAAATGAAGAAACCATCCTTGCCGTTTCTCTAAAGAAAAAGAAGAACAACCTTGATATTGTTTTAAAAGAAAATGTAAAGGCTTTTGAAGATATCACGAACTATATACCGAAAAAATCTGGTATTGCTTTAGTCATTAACAACGATAAAGTACTCTCAAAAAAAATACCGCTTTCAAATGATGAAGACCTCAAACTAATTCAGAAAGCCTATCCAAATATAAACAGCAACGAGTTTTATTTTGATATTTTACCACAACAGGATAGTTGTTTTATAGCTATTTGCCGTAAAGAATATGTAGATAATATCATAGAAGATTACCGAAATAAAAATCTTTATGTCGTCAACGTATCCTTTGGGAATCATGCCTTATTAAATATAAAAGACTTTGTCGATTCCGATGAAGTATATACGTCTAATGCGTTGATTAGAAAAGATCAAAATGGTATTACCGATATAAGCTGGCAAACAAATGTTATAGCTCAGAATTATGACATAAATGGATTGAGTGTTTCCAGCATGTTTTTATTATCATTTGCAGCGACATTAAACTTGGTAGTGCAAAAAAAAGGCAATAAACATTCAAATTTTGAATCCAAATACAAGTTATTAATAGATGAGTATCAGCAGCAAAGGTTTTTTAGTCAATTTTTAAAGATTGGATTGTTGTTTATACTGACCATACTATTTATTAATATCTTTATTTTCAATCACTATTTTAATAGAGTTTCAGAATTAAAACAAACCTCGCAGGTTAATGAATCAACGAAGCAACAGCTAATAATTCTCAAGGAAGACGTAGATAAAAAGGAAAAATTTATCAATGATATTTTAAAAAGTGAATCCTCAAAAAGTTCATTCTATGCAAATATCATTATGGTCAGTTTGCCAGAATCCATTAGGATTAATGAGTTTAATTTTCAGCCTTTAACCAAACGCATTAAACCTGACAAACCAATAGACTACGAATTAAACACGATACTTTTGAATGGCGTTAGTTCAATAACGGCTGATATTTCTATTTGGATATCTGAATTAGAACAAATAGAATGGGTTGAGAAAGTCGTCATAACTGAATACAGTGAATCAAACAAGTCTCTAACTGAATTTAGCCTCATAATAACCATAAAATGACCTCGAGAAATAAAAATATCGCTTTAATTATAGGCTTGACAGCACTTCTTTTTGTTTGCTATAAACTGGCTATTTCAAAATCGGTAGACTTGGTACATGAAAACAAGTCCCTTGAAATTCAAGAATTTCTTTTTAAGAATACACCTAAAGAGCTTTCTCTATTAAAACAGAAGCAGAAATATTACGATTCTTTATTTAATAAATACCAGCTTAATGGATCATCAATTCAAAACAATCTATTAAAAACCATTAATGCAACTGCTGAAGAAAATAATATTAAAATCATGAGTTTTTTAGAGCCTCACATAGAGTTAAAAAATAACTTAACGATTAAGACCTATCAATTTGTAATTGAAGGCGACTACAACAACATAATACAGCTTGTACATCAATTAGAGCAGAAAAGTAAATTCGGTGAAATAATAAATCTTCATTTTGAGAAAAAGAAGAACTTCAGGACAGGGAAATCTTTTTTAGAGGCTACTGTATTACTTAAAAGTTTTGGGTAGATTTTTTATGAAACAATACCAACGATCCGATTTAATTCTTTTTTTTGTATATTTAGTTACATTAATGTCCGATAAAAAATTAAATCGGTTGATTTTGTTTTTTATGCAATTGATTTTCAGTATTTTAATTTTTAAGTTTCATGTTTTTCCAAAAGTAGGCTACCATTTAAACGATAATTGTTCTGATTCTGATTTATCAATTATCCAGTCTTTTTCTGGATTTTCCAAAAACCGCATCAAATTGATGTGGTTGAAAAGATGAATTTTACAGAAACTTACCAAATTTGAAAATGCCCAATTACGTTTGAGTCTCTTTTTTATCACTGCTAATAATAAATTGACAATTAAAACGCAATAAATCTGTATTTTAATGGCATTTTCATTGTCCCCCAAAAAATACTTTAGTGGGAAATTTTGTTTTAGTTGTTTAAATAATAACTCAATTTGCCATCTAATTTTATATAAAGCAGCAATTAAATCAGCTCTCAAGTCAAATAAATTCGTTAAAAATTCAAATTCCCTTTTGTTTACTCTATCATAAAAAGTCACTTTTCTTAATTTTAATGTGGTTTTTTCATTGTCTTTTTTTACATCTACTTCAATTATCTGGTCTTCTAAAACGCCATTATGGATATAATCTGCGATATCTAAATCTTCAATTTTTCTGTAGGAAGCATTATCTTTTATTCGAGTAACAAATCCAGTTTTATGTGTCGTAAAGTGCTCAAAAGCCTTATAATCATTGTAGCCTTTATCAAAAACATAAATTGTATTTTCATCGCACTTGAGCTTTTCTAAAAATTTATGGTCATGTGTTTTAGCTTCGCTAAACCAAACCAAACTTGGTATAATTTCATCTGCATTTACTATTGTATGAACTTTAATCCCTCCTTTTCTTTTTCCACTTTTTGGATGTCTGCCAACACATTCCATTATGTTTTTAAACAAACTTATTGTTGAGCTATCAAATATTTTAACTTGCTTTTTTATAACATCTTTAATTCGGCTGTCCGATAAAAAACCACCATATTGTTTTAGTAATTGATGGTAAATATTTTCAAAAACGATGACATCTCTTTTCTTATTTGCATCAGATAAAGTACTTCTTTTAGGAATATGATTTAATTGAAAACTACTCGTTTTACCAGATAAACCAAGCATTGCACCAGATATCTCTCGTAAAGAGGTGCATTTTGAAAATGAACAAAAAAGCATACTTATCAAGTGATCTTTTGTTTTAAATCGTTTTGTGTAACGATCTGAATTACACTTTTTGACTTCTCTTTTTATCATTGAATCATCAATTAAAGAAATCAGCTGTCCGAAAACAGATTTACTAGAAAAATAATTACTTTTACCCATCGTATTTTGTATTTCACAACACAAATTTACGATTCATTGAAAGAAGCCATCTTTTTGGCTTCTTTTTTTATCGGACAACAATGATTTAGTTAGTAACATAAAAATTTTAAAATCATGGCAAAATACAAATGGGAATTTTATAAAGATGCAGGTGGAAAACATCGTTGGAGAAAAACATCTACAGTTAATGGAGAAATAGTTGGCGCATCATCGCAAGGGTTTTCTAGTCGTCAAAATTCAGTTAATAATGCAAAATTGAATGGTTATAAAGGTTGAACATATATTAAACAATGTATACTGAATTGAAAAATTTAAACTAAACTGCACATTTAAATGAGTTAGATGTTGTTGATGAAAGATTGAATTATCCATCGGTTTAAGCTGATAAGACTTTCTTTGTTTATATACTATATTTTTAAAGGTTTAATCAGGATTAAATTTATTCTTTAGGATTTTTTTATACGCTCTGCAATTGCACCTTAAAAAACGGTGAGATAATAGAGTTTTTTTTCTTTTTGGTATTTGTTTAAACAAAATGATTTATTTTTTGTCAGAATAACCAATAAGATATTTTTGATTGTAGCTAGTTAAACTTATTAATTTTCTTGTTCATCCTTAAAGTTAGAAGTAGAAATTTGGGTCAAAAATTTACTATTTTCTACAATTCTAAAAACCTGTTATCAAATTCTTTGATGACAAAGTCCTTATTATTAATTCGATATAGGTAATATCTAATGTCGAAACTTGATTATGCTTGTAAAAGGGATTATACTATCTCACGTTTTTTTTGCTATACTATATTTCTTGATTGATGGACATTTAGAAATGTGTGTCAACCAATATTAATTTACGGGTTTTTGAAATCGATTTTTGAAGAGCTTTTTTAGCCTCCTTTCGGAAGAGATTTGCATGGTTAATTATTAAAATGAATAATTACTATTACATTAGTTCATGTTTGTTACGTAAGAGTTTTGTTGCTAAAAGATTAAAAAGACTTTGTTAAACGACATTTACGTGACACGTGGTATAATTTAGCTCATAAACTATCGTCTTTACAAGCAGGTGAAGGTCTATTAATTAGTGAAGCATGTAAAATGACTTCTATTGTTAAATTAGATAAATGTAGTTTACCTTCTTCTTCAAACGACATACCGTATTGGGAATTATGGAAAAAAGAATGGAAAGAAGCAGATATTAATGAAATATAAACCGAATGGCACTCATAAAATTATTTAAAAACATCTAATGTTTTTGAATTCAACATTGCGGATTAAAAAAATGACTATTAAATACAAACTTAAAAAAAAAGTATCTTTTTGAAGTATCTTTTGTGAAAAATATAATTTATATTAACTAGGGGAAAAGCAGATAAATAATTGATATACAATAGTTTGTGTTTTTGTTTTTCCGACTCATAACCCGAAGGTCACTGG
>DIAL01000072.1:0-427 GCA_002414705.1 Flavobacteriaceae bacterium UBA5079 | reverse complement strand
AGATTTTTTAAATGAGTTAGTTAAGTCAAAAATCATATTCACTTTACTGGTTCGACATTCTTTGTTTTTTAGTGAAAACATAAAACCTTCCGGAAACACGATGTTTTGGAATACTCGCTTATCGTTGTAATTTAAAGATTCATAGAATTTACCGGGGTTTTCAGCGATTTTTAAAAATCTTTTCAAGAATTTTTGGTGGTTCGACTTTTTTGATGGTAAGTTTAGAAGTTGTTTCGATTTCTCATCAATTTGCGTTTTTAATTTTGGTCCATGCTTATCAAAAATCTCTTGTGAAATTTTACCTATGGCAAAGCGATATTCCATGTCGTCATAGTTTTGTTGTAAATCATTAACTTCAGTTTTTAATATCCGTTTTTTTTCACTTGCTCCAGACATTTCATTATCAATTATTTTTTCTAATTGTTTT
>DIAL01000021.1:407-12752 GCA_002414705.1 Flavobacteriaceae bacterium UBA5079 | reverse complement strand
ACGTAAAAATCACTTTAAAAAGATTTTTAAATTAACGAAAACGTTATAGAAAGCTCCTATCAAAAATTAAAGGCAATAAATTAGCAAGTGAATCGGACTTAACAACCTTACCTGTTTCGCCCATAAAATAGATTTCAATGGGTGCGTTTTGTTTTACCTCATATTCCGCAATAGCTTGACGACACGCACCACATGGAGGAATTGGAGAAGTTGTTTGTTTCATTTTAGAACCAGCTGTTATAGCCATACGTACAACTTTAGAATTCGGAAATTGAGATCCAGCATAATAAATAGCGGTACGTTCTGCACACAACCCTGAAGGATAGGACGCATTTTCTTGATTGTTGCCTGTAATAACCTCACCATTATCCAATAACAATGCAGTACCAACACTAAAATTTGAATACGGTGCATACGCTCTGCTTCTAGCTTCGATGGCTTTGGTCATTAAACTAGACACATACTCTGGTAATTCATTAAAATTATCATAAACCTGAAGGATGGATTCTATTTTTATTTCTTTCATAATCTATTTATATCTACTAAATTGAGAAACTATATTATGCCATAATAAATTATTACTTTTTCGCTTCAATTTATTTGAACGACTACATAAAATTAAATTGGCGTTAGACAAAAAAACTATTGCGTATTGCAATAGTTTTTTGTTTGTAACTAATAAATATATTTTAATATTCTCTGTATGTTCCTGGCCCAAAATTAAACGTTAATGAAAAACGCAACGTGTTTTCTAAAGGATTTTGAACTTTTGAACCTGAAAACAGGTATGATAAATCAATACCAATAACATTATATTTAAAACCTGCACCAATAGCAAAAAATTGTCTAGCACCTTTTTCATCACTTTCGTTGAAATAACCTGCTCTAAAGCCAAAAGAATCTTGATACATATATTCTGCTCCAATAGCCCATGTCCATTCTTTCATTTCTTCGCTAAAGCCACCAGGTGCATCACCGAAAGATTGAAACATACCCTTAAAGAAACCAACGTTTGGATCTTGACCGTCAATAATAACATCTGGAGTTACTACAGAGCCTAAATCGTCCGTATCTGGATTATACTCACCATTACCATCATTATCTGTGTAATTAAATTCGGTACCATAAACAGGAGGTGTTGGAACTAAAAGCTTGGTAACTTCTGCAGTTACAGATACTTTGTTGAAATCATCCAATATAAAATCGAAACCACCACCTAAACGCAAGGTTGTTGGTTGGAAGTTTTCCTGACCACCTTCATCGTATTTGAATTTAGGACCAATATTTTGAATAGCAAAACCTAATCTGGTACGTCCATTAAAGGTTGCATAGGCTTGTTCTTCACTTTGATAGTATCCAGAAATATCAACACCAAATGCAGTTGCAGCATTTGCATCGCCATCAATAGCGTCTATTTTTAAATCGGAACGAGAATACCGCATTGCTACAGACATAGCAAATTGCTCGCTTAATTTTAATGAATAAGATCCATCTATAGATATTTCATTTGGTTTAACGACTAAAGGTGTAGAAAATTCATCTTGCACTAATTCTATTTCTCCAAGACCAAAATATCTGAAACCAAAAGCAAAAGCACTTCGTTCATTTATACGATTAAAATACGTTAAATAACCCAAGGAAATATCATTAACCAATTTAGTTAAGTAAGGCGTGTAACTTAAACTAACACCCTGTTTTGATTCTGAAAAGGCATATTTAGAAGGATTCCAATTCTGAGAATACGCATCAACAGAGGTTGCAACACCCATATCACCCATGGAAGCTCCTCTAGCTTCTGGAGCTATCAATAAAAATGGCATTCCTGTAGTAATAACACGTGAATCATTTGTATTGGGCAAAACAACAGTTTGCGCAAATATTTGGTGTGCAAAAACAAGCGTAAATAGTATTAAAATTTGATTTTTCATGTATTGATTTTATTTAGCAAATATAACGTATTATTAGAGTATTACAAGTTTCTCAATTTTTTCAACAGATTTATTAAGTAGTGGTGATCTTACTGTTAATTTGTAGATGTAAACACCTTTACCTATTTTATCACCAAAATCATCACGACCATCCCAAACCATATCCCTTGATAAGGCAGAAGTACCTTTTCCACAACATTCTGATGAATTAGTCTGCCCATTTATAGTTTTGACTAATTTTCCTGAAACCGTGAATATCTGAACAGAAACGTCTAATGCATCCGAGCTATTGTGATTAAACCAAAACTCGGTGTAATTAACAAAAGGGTTTGGGTAATTTAAAACATTTTCGATAACAAGGCTTTGATTCTCGTCGTGCACCACAAATTGAATTTCAGAAGTAGATGAATTATTATAAACATCCCATGCTTTCAAGGTTAAAGTATGTAAACCTGGCTCAATATCTCGTAACGGATAATTGGCGGTACCTCGTTGAAAATCATCTATTTCAGTTTGGTAATAATCATTTAACACATACGGATTTGTTTCATCACCATCTAAAATGGCTGTAATATCATGACCAATTCCACTTGCTGTATTAATGCCGTTTTCGTCTTCTAACTTAACTAATAAGCTAGGTGACTCATTCGTAATTCCTCCAGACACAAAATTCTCATCATTCATATACAATTGAATAACGGGTCCAATAGCGTCTTCTGGAGCATCTTGATTAAGACCACCTATGATAATAGAATTGGTATTGGCTCCTGATTGATCATCAAGCGTGTTGGTTTTTTTTGCATAAAAACTAATGCGACCATTACCTTCTGGGATACCTATATCTCTTGGCACAATAAATTCGAACTCAAACTCTCCGTTTGTAATAGAAGCTTGCCCTCTAAAAATAGTAGCTCCAAGAATTTCAAAATCCATTTTAATGAACTGATTTCCTTCACGAATCCGATCGTTTGCTAAAGTTGTGCGTTCTACTTTTTTATCATAAATGTTCACTGAAAGTACACCATTATAATCTGTAATAACATTCCCTGCCTGATCAGTAACTTGACCTGCCAATTTTGCACGACTTAATGCTTTTAGTGGAGGTGTGGTTTGACTAACAGACACATCATTAACTGCAGTTAAACGCACATTTGGTTTAGGAAACGTTAATTTCATGGCAGGATCGCCAATAAAAAACACCAAACGTCTTTGACCAATTCCTGAAATAGAAGGACTTACTTTTGTTAAACGCAAAGCTTCTGCCATACTTGGATATTCATCGTCTGCATAATCATCATCTGGATTATAAGAAAACAAATATTCTGTTAGGGCTATATTAAATGAAATACCAACGCTTACAAAAATTTGGCGTGTTGTGGTTATAAGTCCGATTGCTCCGCCTTCTCTATTCCAATAGGTATATTCTCCTGCAGTTGGACGCAATGGATTATCAAAGCGAGTATATTCACAAGTTACTGTAACAAAACAGTTAAGTTTACAAACATTATTTAAATTTTGAGCATCCGGTTTTTCGAAAATTCGTTCTTTTGTTAAACCATCTTCACCACCATGTCCAAAATAATTAACCACTAAAACACCGCTTTCAATAGCGTTAACCATGGCTGTTTTAACAGCTGGATAACTATCTCCTCCTGCTGAAGATTCTTGAACAAAAGCATCTGAATGAATTTTGGTAACATTTATGAAACGTTTTTCGTCTGTTATGTTATCACCAATCGCATCTGTTGTTAATTGAATGTCTTTTTCCCAAGATTCATCCACATCATCAGAAACCACCAATACATTATTACGCCAGTTTCCATAAGAAGCTTCAACGTAATAGGACGCGACCTTATCCACCATTTCTTTGGCCTGCTGTGGAGAGTCTGCTATAATACGACCAATAGCTATATCCAATTTATCGGATGTATCCATTTCGCCTTCATTTGGATCCATCATACCATAAAAATCATCGGAGACAAAAGAGCTTGTTAAATTAAAACTATCATACGCATGCCAAGAGGGTATGATATTGGTGTTATTTGGTAACCTCTCCTTGTAATCAAAGGAGCCATCACCAAATAAACATAGATATTTTAAACGTCTTTCAGGTGAACTAGCATTATCATAAACGTATTTTATAAAATTTCGAATGGCACCAATATCCTGAACACCAGGTCCAAATTCTGTGTAAATAGGATTTAGATTAACTACTTTTACATTCAGCCCATATTGATCTCTATTTATTTGCGCTAAACGTTCTGCTTGACCCATCATATCACCACGTGCTATAATAATATAATCTATATCCTGAAAAACACCTTGTGCATTATTAAAAATGGTGCCTTTTAAATTTTGATTGTTCACATAAGTATTAGATATCATTATAGGTTCATGATAACTAGGTGAAGCAACAACAGCATATTTTTTTAATGAGCCTAAAGCAGATGTAAACGAAATTGTAGAACTGGAATTGCTATTACTAACACTTTTAATATTGTAAAGGTCTGTTATATCCCATACCTCATTTACTTGCGAGGCATTTGTAAGATTATATTGCCCAATACCAGATACTCCAGTAACTGCACGATTATAAAACATAAATTGATTACCAGCATATTTTAATTCTCGTGTGGCTTCCAATGAAATAAAATCTATATAACCTAATGCTGATGGATTTCCGGCATTATCATAATCAAGCGTAATAGATACATTTGAATTTGAAACATTCACATCGCCATCAAAAATAGCCTCACTTACTAAAGTAGTTTGAGTTACAGCAGGAATAACAAGATTTGATACAGATGTGCCATTTACCTTCAAATCCATTGTTGTAGGTATTTCAGAGGTTGAAGCTACAAAGGTTTTTAATTTTACAGGAATAGAGGTTATAATATTTGGAAATGAAAAATCGAATGTTTGTGTTGTTTCAATATCGAATCGATTACCAAACCAACGCCTGCCTACGCTTGCCAAATTATATTCGTCCACCTCATGATATTTATAATCTTGAAACGTCTCAATCATCATATCTACAGAACCCGAAGGTTGATTCATAGGCTGAATCCGTTTTCCATTACCCGGACTTATATTTATGTAATAAGTAGTAGCTGAATTATAGACATTAATATTTGTGTTTCTTTTTATGTCATAACCATTTGGGCCTTCAGCATAGAATAGAATATAATCACCATCATGAAAATAACCATCAGATTCACCAACAATACGAATGGCGTTTTCGGCTGGATCAAATGGATAGGGGTCTGAGTTTGCATAAGGCATCATACGACCACCATTACCAAAAAGCTTTATTGTTCTTGGATCAACAGTATCTATATTAATACCTAATTGCTGTAAAAACTGTCTTGATATTTTAAAAACACCGGTTTTATCAACTTGAAATCTATACCAACCTCCAGAACTTAAAACAGAGTTTACAATATTAGACCTATTGGAAGCTCTAAAGCTATTTTGAGTATTATAGTTAATAGTAAATCCTGTAACTTTTTTATAAACGCCATTTTCTTTTATAACAGGAGAAACAACTAAAAAAGCACCACTTTTATTTCTACTTATACTATTTTCTAGATTGAATTTTAAAGCGCTAGGGATTGTTTTTAAATCAACATCCTTTAAATCATTTTTAGAAATAGTAGCATAGTTCACATTAGAAATCTGAACAGAATTCTCGTTAATTAGTTGCGAAATTTCCCATTGTGCAATAAACTCCAAACCATCCGACAAACTGTAACTAAAATGTTCTTCATTGAAGGTAGGAACTTCAATAGAAAAACTTTCGTTTGCTATGGTTTTAGTACCATTCCAGACGATTTCGAAGCGTTTTTGCTGCGAAAATGTCACGGCATAAACGAGTAAGGCTAGTAGTAATAGTTTCTTTTTCATTACACAAATAACGCAATTTAGTGTCGCTTATTATTAAAAATCAAACAATTTTAAGAAAATGAATCCAAATTACCATAATAAAAAATAAAAACAGTCGTTATAGTGTAACAAAACAACGGACAAAAGCACAAAAAGCATCGTTAAAATGTTATATAAATAGGATGAAATGCATAGTTTTTAAAGTAAATATTAAATAATTACTTGTATTATTACGTATAATTCTTATATTGCGTCACCAAAAATATTATTAGCTTACTTAAACGTATGGATATGAAAAATGTATTAACAATAAAATTATTGTTAGTTTTAGCAATAGCTGTCACAGCTGTTGGTTGTAAACGATCATCTAGCTCAAACAGTTCTCGAGCAACCGGTTGGGATATTAATTCTAAAGATGGAGGATTCCAATACAATACAAGTTTTAAAGGACAAGAAGCAGGACCTGGACTCGTGTTTGTAGAAGGAGGAACATTTACCATGGGTAAAGTTCAAGACGATGTTATGCATGATTGGAATAATACTCCAAATCAGCAACACGTTCAATCCTTTTATATGGATGAAACTGAAGTTACCAATTTAATGTATTTAGAATATCTAGATTGGATTAAGCGTATTTATCCACCAGCAGAAGAAAACTTTAAAGCAATATATGATGGTGTGCTTCCAGACACGTTAGTTTGGAGAGATCGTTTAGGCTACAATGAAGTCATGACTGAAAACTATTTACGTCATCCAAGTTATGCTGAATATCCAGTTGTTGGTGTTAGTTGGATTCAAGCGGTTGAATTTGCAAACTGGCGTTCAGATCGTGTTAATGAAGCTAATTTAGAAGACGCAGGATACATTCAAAGAGATGCTAAATTAAATGATGTGTCTGCTGATGCCACTTTTAGCACAGATACATATATCAATGCTCCTTCCCAAGTTTATGGAGGAAACACAGCACTTACAGACCCAGCAAATACGCGTCGTCGTGTTCAAACAAATGCAGCTGGCGATCCAATAAATGTCAATGCAACTCGTGAAACAGGAATTATTTCACCAAAATATAGATTACCAACCGAAACAGAATGGGAATATGCCGCGTTAGGTTTAACATCTATTCGTAGTTATAACGTATACAGAGGTCGTAAAAAATATCCATGGGATGGACAATATACACGTTCTGGAAAACGTAAAGTAAGAGGCGATCAATTGGCTAACTTTAAGCAAGGAAAAGGTGATTACGGTGGAATTGCAGGTTGGTCCGATGACGGTGCTGATATTACAAACGCTGTAAAATCTTACGAAGCAAACGATTTTGGTTTATATGATATGGCAGGAAACGTAGCTGAATGGGTTGCTGATGTGTACAGACCTATTGTAGATGATGAGATGAGTGATTTTAACTATTTCCGTGGAAACGTTTACACTAAAAATGAATTAAACGAAGATGGTACAGTAAGAATTGTAACAAGCGACGAAATAAAATTTGATACATTACCAAACGGAAAAGTAGTTGCAAGAAATTTACCTGGTGAAATTCACCAAGTTCCAGTTGATGAAAACGAAACGTACTTAAGAACCAACTTTGATACGAGTGATAACAGAAACTATAGAGATGGTGATCAGCGTTCTTCTCGTGATTACCGTGATGGTTTTGATGAAATGGAAGAAGGTTCAGGAAAAACGACACATACAGGAAAAATGTATAATTCTCCAAAGCATAATGTAGAAACAGATTCATCAGGAAACTTAATTCGTGAGTACGACCGTTCTGACAAACGTACGTCTTTAATTAATGATGAAGTTCGTGTTTACAAAGGTGGTTCTTGGAAAGACAGAGAATACTGGTTAGATCCAGCACAACGTCGTTATTTTCCTCAAAACATGGCAACAGACTATATTGGATTTAGATGTGCTATGTCTCGTGTAGGATCAAAATCAGAAAACAAAAACAAGAAGAAAAACTAAATTATTTAGTTATAAAAAATTCAAAAAGTCCTGACGGTTGTCAGGACTTTTTTTATACTTTTATTTTATGGAATTAAAAGAACTTCATAAACGCTTTTTAGAATGTGATAGCGTTAGTACGGATACTAGAAAAATAAGTAAAGACTGTCTGTTTTTTGCGCTTAAAGGCGATAATTTTGATGGTAACACCTTTACAGAACAAGCACTTAAAAAAGGCGCTAAATATGTTATTATAGATGATAAAGCATACGCACAAGGCAATAAAACCATTTTAGTTGATGACGTGCTTTTATGCTTACAAAAACTAGCAACATTTCATCGTGACTATTTGGGTGTTCCTATAATTTCACTCACTGGAAGCAATGGCAAAACAACTACCAAAGAATTGATTCATGCAGTACTTTCTAAAAAATACAGGACAACGTCTACTATAGGTAATTTAAATAATCATATAGGAGTCCCCTTAACACTCTTATCTATGACTAAAACCACAGAAATAGGCGTCGTTGAAATGGGTGCAAATCATCAAAAGGAAATTGAGTTTTTATGTGAAATTGCTAAACCTGATTATGGTTATATAACCAATTTTGGGAAAGCACATCTAGAAGGCTTTGGTGGTGTAGAAGGCGTTATTAAAGGTAAAAGTGAATTATATAATTTTCTGATTGAACATGATAAACAAATTTTTGTAAATACGGAAGATGCTATTCAAGTAGAAAAAACTAAAAACGCAAATACAATTAATTTTGGCTCTAAAGAAAGATACAACCAACTAACTATTCTTTTTTTAGGGGCCGAACCTTTTGTGAAATTATCCTATCAGAAAGAAATAATTACAAGCAACTTAATTGGCGCTTATAATTTTAATAATATTGCAGTCGCCATAACAATTGGTCACTACTTTAAAGTGTCAAATTCAGATATAAAAGAAGCTATTGAAAGCTATATTCCTATTAATAATCGCTCTCAAATTATCACAAAAGGAACAACCAATATTATTTTAGATGCTTACAATGCAAATCCATCGAGTATGAAAGTAGCATTAGAGCATTTTTCGAAACAAGACCATCCAAATAAAATTGCCATATTAGGCGATATGTTTGAATTAGGTACAGAAGCCAAACAAGAGCATCAATCAATTGTTAATTTAGTTTGCGAATTAAATATCCGTAAAACAATTTTTATTGGGGAAAATTTTTATGGAACTGAAAGCCAAAATCAAAACACCTCTTTTTTTAATTCATTTCAAGCTTTTAAAGAGGTCTTTATTCCGGAAACACTACATGATGCACTTGTTATCATTAAAGGCTCAAGAGGCATGGCTTTAGAGCGTATAGTGGAATTAATGGATTAATTCAAATTATAAGAATAATAGTATATATACTTAAAGTAAGTCATTAAAATTAGAATACATTTTGAGGTTAGTTTATTTAGAATGTCTAAAAGCAGACTTGAAATATATTACCACGTATTAATTGCATTGATCTAGATTAAAACCACTCCTCCAAATGTAAATCTGAATGCTAACGCATTATATATTTTTTTATTTCACAAAACCCTTTAAAACAAGCTTTACGGATTTTGGGAAATAAAAAAAATCTGCACTAACATTAAGGTTTTTAATTGATGTGGGTCATACTGGATTCGAACCAGTGGCTTCCACGTTGTCGACGTGACACTCTGAACCAACTGAGTTAACAACCCCTGTAACTAAAAAAAGTCCGTATAAAACGGACTTTCTTTTTTGTGGGCAATGAGGGATTCGAACCCCCGACCCCCTCGGTGTAAACGAGGTGCTCTGAACCAACTGAGCTAATTGCCCTTCGTAATTGGATTGCAAATATAAAGGAGTTTTTCATATTGCAAAACTTTTTTTCAAAAAAAATTAAATTATTTCTGCTACTACAAAAGTACTCCCTCCAACATATATAATATCATGTTCTTTAGCCGCATTTTTTGCCGACGTAAACGCATCATTTACACTACTATAGTCAGATCCTATGAAGCCTTGCTCTATAAAAGTGTCCCTTAAAACTTTTTCATCTAAACCTCTCGGCACATCAGGTTTACAAAAATAATACGTTGCTTGTTTTGGTAAAAGTGGCAAAATAGAGACCAAATCCTTATCATTTACAACTCCAAAAACAATATGCAACGCCTTAAATGGCATATTAAGCAACTGTTTCATCACGATTTTTAAACCATCAGAATTATGAGCTGTATCACAAACCACGAAAGGTTTTTGTTGTAATATCTGCCAACGTCCTTGAAAACCTGTATTTGACATTACTTGTTTCAACCCGTTGTAAATAAAATCTTCGTGTATTATATAATTTAAAGTTTTTAAAACTGCTATGGCTTGAAGAACTGTTTGAATATTTTCAGTTTGATAGTCTCCTTCTAAATCCGATTTATAATCAGCTTTCACCATCTGATCTGCAAAGAAGATAGGTGCATGCAACTTAAGTGCTTTGGCTTCGAAAACGGGCTTGGTTTCGGATTGTGTTTTCCCTATAACAACTGGAATATTACTTTTAATAATTCCGGCTTTCTCAAAAGCAATCTTATCCAGAGTATCACCTAGAAACTGTGTGTGGTCTAATCCAATATTTGTTATAATTGATAGTTCAGGAGTGATAATATTGGTAGAATCTAATCTACCACCCAATCCAACTTCAATTATGGCAACATCAACTTTGTTTTTTGAAAAATAATCGAAAGCCATTCCAGATGTCATTTCAAAAAAAGATAATCCAGTTTCTTCTAAATAGTCTTTATTCTCCTGAATAAAATCAATGACATAATCTTCATTCACCATCTTACCATTAATGCGAATGCGCTCTCGAAAATCCTTTAAATGTGGCGAAGTAAACAATCCAACTTTATAGCCTGCTTCTTGTAAAACAGAAGCCAACATATTACTAGTAGAGCCTTTGCCATTAGTACCACCAATATGAATAGTTTTAATGGTGTTTTGAGGATTATTTAAATGATTAGCGAAACTTATAGAGTTATCTAAATTCGCCTTAAAAGCAGTTTTGCCTTGCTTTTGATACATAGGAAGTTTTGAGAACATCCAATTTAAAGTATCTTGATATGTCATAAATTATTGACCTAAATTGAAATTTACTTTAACAAATCCAACTTGTGTTGTGGGTGCATTGCTATCTGGTCGCCATTTGTGGGATAAAGCTATTTTTTTAGCTGGCTCCAGTAAACACTCTGCGGTGTTGGTTGTGCCTTTAACACCTGGAATTACTTTAACAACATTTCCAGCGCGATTAACTTCTATTTGAACGATAACGACGCCTGACTCATTGCAGTCTTGCTTTAATTTTTGATAAGTTGCCTTACCACGTCCATTTAAACCGTATCCTACACCTCCATTACCAGAACCTGGGTCTCCAAAATAACTTGCCGCATAAGGGTCGCCATCTAGTTGACCTTTATCGCCTGGTTTATTATCATCGCCTTCACTTCCTGATGTTGCACCTTCAGATTTACTAACACCTCCAATTAAAGCGTCTAACTTTTTCTTTTTGGCTTCTTTTTCTGCTTGTTCCTTTGCTTTTTGTTCTGCTTCAGCTTTTGCTTTGGCATCTGCTTCGGCCTGCGCTTTTGCTTTCGCGTCAGCTAAAATTTTTGCTTTAGCATCTGCTTGCTTCTTTTTTTCTATAGCTATAGATTCTTCGTTATTTTGAGTAACTACATCTTCGGCTTTTGTTTTTTCGGCAGATGCTGCTTCAGATTTAGTTTCTTGAGGTTTTGAAACGGCTTCTTCGGGTGGGCGTTCTATATTTTTAGGTTCAGATTTTACAGGTTCCTTTGGTTGGATATTTCCGCTACCAACATCTGAATTTCCAAAATTAACGGCTACACCATATTCTTCAGGTGGATCCATATAAGGAGGGCCAACAACAAACAAAAGTAAAACCAAAATAACGATTATTAAAGTCGTAATCTTGGCAGAATTGCGTTCGTGTTTAGTCTCTAAATATTTCATGAATGAAGCGTGGGTTGTCTTAATTAGGTTTTACTGCTAGAATAACTTTAATTTTATTTCTATTAGCTATATCCATTACCTTAACCACATTATCAACAGGAACCGTTTTTTCAGCACGCAAAACAACGGTTGGTTTGTCTTGACTAGATAAAGCGGATAGTAGTTCGCCTTCCAGCATACTTTCGCCTACCAGTTTTTGATCCACATAATATCTTAAATCTTTGGTTATGCTAACCGCTACTGATTTTTTGTTTTCAGTTTTTCCACTGGCATTTGGCAATAAAATATCAATGGCACTTGTAGTAACTAAAGTCGAAGCTATCATAAAAAATATAAGTAATAGAAATACAATATCTGTCATAGACGACATATTGAATTCGGGTGTTACTTTATTTCTTCCGCGTATGTTCATATTAAATAGGTTCGTTTAAATGATCTAAAAATTCCAAGGAATTTGCTTCCATTTGATAGACTACCTTATTGGTTTTAACCACTAAATGGTTATAGGTTATGTAGGCAACAATACCAACAATTAAACCTGCAACTGTTGTTGTCATT
>DIAL01000021.1:0-277 GCA_002414705.1 Flavobacteriaceae bacterium UBA5079 | reverse complement strand
CCTGCAACTGTTGTTGTCATTGCCGTATATAAACCACTGGCAAGAACATCCATTTGTATGGTTCCTCCTGCGTTTGCGAGTTCAAAAATAGCTAATATCATACCTACAACGGTTCCAAGAAAACCAATCATTGGTGCTGCTCCAGAAATGGTTGCTAGAATACTAACATTCTTTTCTAGTCCATAAATTTCTAAACGCCCAGCGTTTTCAATAGCGGTATTAATATCTTCTAACGGCTTACCTATTCTGGTAATCCCTTTATTTATTAAACGCGAAA
>DIAL01000065.1:10447-13272 GCA_002414705.1 Flavobacteriaceae bacterium UBA5079 | reverse complement strand
AAATAACAATTTTACCGGTAACTTTTAAATCTATATAATCTAGTTTCTCTAAATTTATTGGGTTAGGCATCATGCCTAAATACTTGTTATTTTCTAATAATGGAATGTGGTAATCTAAATCGCTTGCTAAAACGCCTTTTATATGTTTATATACGTATTTGTGTAACTCTATATACGGTTTTGTGAGGTACATGAGCGCATGCCAGAAATCTTTTTTAGAAATTTTATTATTGAAATAAGGTGTTAGGATGGAATATCTAAATTTTTTATCATGAGCATATTTTACGCTGACATAATCTGTTCCACAGGATAATAAAAAAACGTTTTTATTATTTTTAAAGATAAAATCTAATAAGGCTTTTTCTGTTTTTGGTGTAGCGTTGAAAGCTGTTTCGTTAATTAGTTGCACGACATCAAAACCAGTTAATTGCTCTTTAAAACTATTAAATTGTTTCTTAATAAGCCATGATGTTATATCAAAACCAAATACTCTATATATGATGGATTTTAGTTTTCCTGATAAACCTTCAGTGTATTTTAAGGTGTATCTTATATCCACTTTTCGTTTCTTAAAACCATCACCATGACCAACCACCAACACCTCATGGCCTAGTTTCTGTAAACCTTCCTTTAATGTATAATGAGAAGAATTGTATTCGCCTAATAATAAGATTTTCATTTACTATATTTGATTTCTAAAAACTAATTCTTGCAAAGTAACAATAAAAAGATTTGTTTGGTAGTATCATCACTTGGAAAAGGTGGTGCGCAACATGCGGCAGCTTTGCAGTCTAATTTATTAGATAAGCTTGGCTATGACGTTCATATTGTTACAATTTTTCCAGATGTGTTTTATACGTATTCTGGAACCTTATTCAATTTAGGACTTTATAAATCTGCCAAAAACTCATCTTTAAACAGAGTTTCAAGGCTATTTAAATTTAGAAGTTATCTAAAAACGCACAATTTTGATGTTATTATAGATCATCGTTCACGTGTACAATGGTATCGAGAATTTATCATTTCAAAATTTATTTATAATGCGCCAACGGTTTATGTGATTCACTCGTTTGAAAAAAGCATCATGTTTCCAAAACAAGATTGGTTAAGTCGCTATTTATATAAAAATGAGATGATGATAGGTGTTTCAAAAGCCATAACAAATCATTTCAAAGTCAAATACAACTTAAAACATATTGAAACTATTCACAATGCGTTTAACTTTCAAGATATTCAAAAACGAGCTTCAGAACCAATAGATGAAACTTTTTTGAATACCAATTTTATTTTATTTTACGGCAGATTAGATGATACATCTAAAAACCTGAAATTGCTTTTTGAGGCTTACAAGAAATCAGATCTAGCAATGCATCATTTTAAATTATTAATTTTAGGAAGCGGTTCAGATAAAGAGATACTATCTGATTATGTAAACGCTTTAAGTTTAGAAAATGATGTTGTTTTTAAGCCACAAACCAATAATCCTTACGTGTATGTGAAACAGGCAAAATTTACCGTTTTAACTAGCCATTATGAAGGTTTTCCATTAGTGTTGCCTGAATCATTATCTTTGGAAACACCAGTTATTTCTGTTGATTGTAAGTCTGGTCCAAATGAAATTATTCAACATAAACACAATGGATTATTAGTTGAAAATTATAATGTAATTGAACTAGCAGAAGCCATGAATAGTTTTATATTTGATGAGTCACTTTACCAACATTGTAAATTACATGCCAAGCAAAGTGTCGAAAAATTTTCTATGGAGAATATTAGTAACGATTGGAAAAAATTAATTGAAAATATAGATGAAAACAACCATAAATAACGTTTCAATTGTTCAAGTTCCTACCGTTAGTGATACGCGTGGAAAACTAGCCGTAATTGAAAAAGATTGTATCCCTTTCAATATAGAAAGAGTGTATTATTTGTATGATGTGCCAAGCGATTCATACAGAGGTGGTCATGCTCATAAAAAGCTTTACCAAATGCTTGTTGCCTTAAGTGGTAGTTTTGAAGTGCATTTGAAAGATGGTGAAAATGAACGTAAAATCACCCTAAATAAGCCTGATAAAGGTTTGCTTATTGTTCCAGGGATTTGGCGTGAAATTGATAATTTTTCTTCAGGCTCTGTATGTTTAGTTCTTGCTTCAGAAGAATATGATGAAGCAGATTACATCAGAGATTACGACGAGTTTGAATTATTTAAAAGGACTTAAATCAATGTGTAATTGGCGTAACGCATTTTGAATTTTTAGTAATAAAATCAGCATATTTTTATTACAACCTAAAATAAAACGCTGTTTACCATTTAAATTACCTGTATCCAAATGTTTTAAATAATGCGCTTGCTGTTTTTTATTTCCGACTAACTTATATTGAAGCGCAATTGAAAACCGATTAATATCTATATATTTTTTTAAGGATGAATTTGTTTTCGCGGCTGTTTCATAGACATCTAAATCTAAAAATCTACGTAAATTAGTATTGGAATTGGAAATCCTATTGTCTGCATGTAAATTGTAAATAGCTGTAACGTTATTATTAAATGCCACGCTGTATTGTAGTGCAATCCGTATCCATAAATCCGTGTCTTCACCTGCGCCAAGCGTGATATTTTCATCAAAACCATGAAGTGTTTCTAGTACCTTTTTTGGAATAACTACAGCAGATGTCCAAGCAATACTACTGCTTAAACTAGATTCAAAATAATCTTCAATAATTCCACTAAAGTTATTCGGTATGTTTTTGTAGTAAGATACTAACGTAATGTCGCCTTTTCTCTTCACGTAGGCATTTGCATATAAACCGCATTTAGGAAAGCT
>DIAL01000065.1:10066-10305 GCA_002414705.1 Flavobacteriaceae bacterium UBA5079 | reverse complement strand
GCTTTTAATGAGTTGTTTCAAGGATTCTAAATGGTTTGGTAGCCACAAATCGTCGGCATCTAAAAAAGCAATATATTCGGCTGATGCTTTATCAATACCAAAATTTCTAGCGTGAGAAACACCTTGGTTTTCAATAGTAAAAATGGTAATTCTAGGATCTGTTATTTTATGTAATTTCTCTAAACTATTATCCGTTGAGCCATCGTTAATAATAATAATTTCAAAATCATTACAAGATT
>DIAL01000065.1:8483-9948 GCA_002414705.1 Flavobacteriaceae bacterium UBA5079 | reverse complement strand
GCACTTTGAATTGTGTTTACAATAAAATTCTCTTTGTTGTATAGCGGAATAATTATAGAAAATAATGGCATTTATTTAGCGTATAGTTTACAAAGGTAGGTTAATCTGCATAAATCGAAAATGAATAATGATGGTTTTTTAGAAAGTAAATTTCTATTAAAATAACCTTCAAAAATACTATGCATAAACGCCAATATGTAATGGAGCCCAAATTTTTTTAATTTGAAAAATACGCGTGTAATTTTCGTATAATCTTTTGGAATTAGTTTCTGATTTAAAAATAGATATAAGGCATCAACAGATTCTAATGATTTTTTTAAAAAATGATCACTTTCTTCTAAACCTAAATGGTAGGTGGGATTTTCAATATGCTCCACCAAAATGTTTTTGGTTTTCAAATTGTAAGAAAAAAGTGTGTCTTCGTGCCTTAAATTTGGAATATCTTCATTGAAAGATACTTTTGAAAAGACTGTTTTTTTAATTAGAAAATTAAGTGTTAGAAACGAGACATAGCTGTTTTTTTGTCTATAAGGAGTTGGTAAAGCTTCACGTTCACGTCCATAAACCCAGCGTAATAAATGACTTTGGTTTGGTTTTTCTTTGGTGTATAAAATTCCACCATAAATGACTTCCGATTTTGGTGAAATAGCATCTAAATAGGTAGCTATAAAGTTTTTGTTTTTTGGTATAATATCCGCATCTAAAAAAAGTAACCAACCAAATTTAGCATCTTTTGCTAGTAGATTTCGAACAGCACTTCTGCCTACATTGTTGGTTAAGATATGATAGGAAGTATGAACTAAATTATTAATAGTTTTATTGGAAGTTATTATGGTTTCATTTGTAGAGCCATCATCATAACAACGGATTTCATATGGAATATCTAGCTTACTAACTTGTTCATGAATTTCTTGAACAAGATGGGTAATATCATAATTATAAGTTGGAATTAATATAGAAAGCATAATGTTTTTGGTCAATCTTTCAAATCTACACAAATAATTGCGGTTTTTGTGTTTTGCATGATGTGTAAAAAAATGAAATGTTACCTCTTGTTAGGAATTATGATAAATATAAGGTGTGATAACATGGGTGTTTTATAGTGCTTATTAAAACATCTTAAGCTTTTCGCTGTACCACTTCATAAACCTGATTATCATCACATTTTAAGGTTTTACTTGGGTATTTTAGTAGCAGTGCGTAATCATGTGTTGCCATTAAAATGGTGTTCCCATTTTTGTTAATTTCACGCAACACTTCCATAACTTCCACACTCGTTTGTGGGTCTAAATTTCCAGTAGGTTCATCGGCTAAAATAAGTTCTGGGTTGTTTAATAATGCACGTGCTATAGCCACACGTTGTTGCTCTCCTCCAGATAATTCATGCGGAAATTTAAAACCTTTGGTTTTCATATCAACTTTATCCAAAACTTCCTCCACACGCGTATTCATGTCTTTTTTGTCT
>DIAL01000065.1:6730-8337 GCA_002414705.1 Flavobacteriaceae bacterium UBA5079 | reverse complement strand
TTGTCTTTCCAGCCAGTTGCTTTTAAAACAAATAATAAGTTTTCGTTTATGGTTCTATCTGTTAATAATTTAAAATCTTGAAAGACAACACCTAATTTTCGGCGTAAAAACGGAATATCTTTTTCCTTTAAACTACGTAAATCGAAGTCTACAATACTACCTTCTCCTTTGGTAAGCTGCAAATCGCCATAAAGTGTTTTCATAAAACTACTTTTTCCAGATCCAGTTTTTCCAATTAAATAGACAAAATCACCTTTATTAATTTCGACATTAACATCAGATAAAACTAAACTATCGCCTTGAAAAATAGAGGCATCCTTAAGGTAAAGTACGTGCTGCATGAATTTTGAAAATAATGTTTATTCCGTTTTATAACGCTTGACAAAGTAAGCAATAAATGGCAAAAAGAGAAAGCAGAACCGATAAATTGTTTTACAAGGTTTCTATTTTATCTGTCCGGAATTAATTAAACATGTTTTGTGTGTAACAATTATCATTTTTATAAGTCTGTTTATAATTATAACAGAATTCTAACGTTATAAAATACAGATTAAATTATCTTTGATTTTTAAATTTAAAAATGGTTTCATGTTGAAAAAAACGGTTCTTTCACTCATATTATTTTTAGGAATTTTCCTTAACAGTCACGCACAGCAATCTGAAGCTTATACGAATCATTTGGTAGATTATCAAAAAGCGTTAACGTTATATAATAATAGTCAATATCAAGCAGCTCAATCCCTTTTTAAAGAATTGAAAAAAACGGCAGAAACCGATGATCTTATAGCTGATTGCGATTACTATGTTGCCAATTGTGCTGTGCGATTAAATCAACAAAATGCCGATAAATTGATTGAAGATTTTGTTGAAAATCATCCAACGAGTACCAAACGAAATTCGGCTTTCTTGGATGTTGCCGATTACTATTTCGCCAACGGAAAATATGCTTATGCTAAAAAGTGGTATGATCGGGTGGATGAAAATAGTTTATCCAGAAGTGAGCGCGATAAATTCAGTTTCAATTATGGCTATGTAGCTTTTTCAACTAAAGATTATAAAACGGCCAGAAACTACCTATCTCGATTAGAAAATTCTACAGAATACGGTTCGCAAGCAAAATATTACATCGGTTTTATGGCTTATGAAAGCGATGATTACCAAGAAGCCAATAGCTATTTTGATCAAGTAAGCGACCAAGAAAAATACAAAGAAAAACTATCCTATTTTCAAGCGGATTTAAATTTTAAATTAGGGAATTTTGATGAAGCTATTAAACTAGCCAAAGCACAATTACCGAAAAGTAATCGTGATGAAATTTCTGAACTGAATAAAATTATAGGCGAAAGCTATTTTAACCAACAAAAATATGCCGAAGCTATACCTTTTTTAACGGAATATCAAGGAACAAAAGGGAAATGGAATAATACCGATTTCTATCAATTGGGTTATGCGCATTACAAGCAAGGTGATTTTGAAAAAGCCATTTCAGAGTTTAATAAAATTATTGATGGTAATAATTCTGTAGCACAAAATGCGTATTATCATTTAGGTGAAAGTTATATCAAACTCAACAAAAAGCAGGAGGCTTTAAATGCATTTCGAAATGC
>DIAL01000065.1:0-6641 GCA_002414705.1 Flavobacteriaceae bacterium UBA5079 | reverse complement strand
TAAATGCATTTCGAAATGCATCACAAATGGATTTCGATTTGAAAATTCAAGAGGATGCTTGGTTAAACTATGCTAAAATTAGTTATGAAATTGGAAATCCTTATCAATCAGTTCCGCAAGTGTTAACCATGTATTTAGAAACGTATCCAAATTCGACGTATAATGAAGAAATTGAAATTCTATTAATTGATTCTTATATCACGTCTAAAAACTATCAAGAAGCTTTAAAGTTACTAGAAGGTAAACGCAGCTCTGCAAGTAAGGAAGCTTATCAAAAAGTTACGTTTTATCGTGGATTAGAATTATATAGTGAGGGCAATTATCAAGAAGCCAAAGGTTTATTTGAAAAATCTATTAAAGAAGGTATTAACGAAACATACACAGCTCGTGCTACATTTTGGAAGGCTGAAACCGATTATAATTTAACGAATTATGATGATGCTTTAATTGGATTTAAGCAATTTCAACAATCAAATACTGCCTCACAAACACCAGAATTTAAAAACAGCGATTATAATGTTGCCTATACCTATTTCAAACAAAAAAACTACACAAAGTCCAGTGAGTTTTTTAACAAGTTTCTTCAAGGAGCTGATTTAGATCCTGTGCGTTTAAACGATACGTATTTACGTTTGGGAGATGCGCATTTTGTGTCTAGTAATTACAGTGCTGCAATTGCTGCGTATGATAAAGCTGCGAAAATGAATAAGGTGGATGCGGATTATGCCTTTTTTCAGAAAACATTAAGCGAAGGTTACGAAGGTAAATCATCCCAAAAAATTAGTGGTTTGGAAACATTTATTCAGAAATATCCAAACTCCACACTTCGTGATGATGCCATGTACGAACTTGGAAATTCCTATATCAAAGCCAATCAAACGGTTGATGCCATGAAAATGTACGACCGTTTAATACAGGAAAACCCGAGAAGCACCTTCGTTTCTAAAGCCTTATTGCGTCAAGGTTTGGTGCATTATAATGCTAGCAGAAATAACGAAGCGCTTGATAAGTTTAAAACCGTAGCAACCAATTATCCAAATACTGCCGAAGCCAATCAAGCGGTTTCAACAGTTCGTTTAATTTATATAGATTTAGGTCGTGTGGATGAATATGCATCTTGGGTGCAAACGCTAGATTATGTGTCGGTTTCTGATGCCGATTTAGATAATGCTACTTACGAATCTGCTGAAAAGAAATATTTAGATAACAAAACCGATGATGCCATTAAGCAATTTAATGGGTATTTAAATCAGTTTCCAAAGGGACTTAATAATCTGCAAGCGCATTTTTATGTCGCACAATTATACTTTAAAAAAGATTTAAAAGAAAACGCTGCGCCACATTATCAATCGGTTATTAGTGCAACGCCAAGCGAGTTTACAGAGGAATCCTTATCTAGATTATCACAAATCTATTTAGATGCTAAAGATTGGACAGCTGCCATTCCTATGCTTAAACGTTTGGAAACAGACGCGCGTTTCCCACAAAATGTTGTGTATGCGCAATCTAATTTAATGAAAGCCAATTATCAATTAAGCCAATACAATGAAGCCGTTGCTTATGCAGAAAAAGTATTGCAACAATCTAAAATTGATAATAAAATCACTAGTGATGCGTATGTTATTATTGCTCGTTCTGCGATGAAAACCCAAGATGAAACACGAGCTAAAACGGCTTATGCTGAAGTTGAAAAAACGGCTTCAGGTGAGACAGCTGCTGAAGCATTTTATTACAAAGCCTATTTTGAAAATAAAGCTGGTAATCATGAAACGTCTAACATTACTATTCAAAAATTAGCTAAAGATTATTCAGGATATAAGTATTACAGTGCGAAAGGTCTGGTGCTTATGGCTAAAAACTATTATGCATTAAATGATGCCTTTCAGGCTACCTATATTTTGGAAAGTGTCATACAAAATTTCAAGGATTATAATGATGTGGTTACAGAAGCTCAAAACGAACTGACTAAAATTAAAGCAGAACAGGCAAAAACAAATGCATCAGTTCAAGAAGAAGAACCATTAGGAAATTAAATGGATGCCATTATTATGATTAAACAGCAGCAATTTCAGCAATCAAAAAACAAATCTATGCGCAAGCACATTCACATTATATTTACCAGTTTATTTTTACTAGCAACCGTTTTTGTTTACGCTCAAGAACGCGATAAAGATACGTTGGACACCAATGTTATTAATGTAGTAAAACCATATACGCCTTCTATTTCTGATGCGTTTAAGGTGAAAGAAACACCATCATTAGATGACGATGTTACAGCTACTAAAAAAGACATTGATTACAATATTTTTTCCATTCCTGTAGCGTCTACATTTACACCTGCAAAGGGTAAAGCAGCTGTCCTAGATAAACAAAAAGCAATTAAATTATATGATAATTATGCGTCTTTAGGTTTTGGGAGTTACACCAGTATTTTGGGTGAAGTCTATTTGAATCATGCTATTAGTAGAACAGAAAATGTTGGTGGTTATTTGAGGCATCATTCGTCCCAAGGTGGTATTGATGATTTGTTATTAGATGATAATTTTTACGATACCAAATTGCAAGCTACGTATGGTCAAAACAATCGCGATATGTCTTGGAATGTGAATCTTGGAGGTTTACACCAAAAATATAATTGGTATGGTATGCAACAACCACTTTTTACCCAAGTAGACGCAGAAGGCATTGATGCTGGACATATATTTTATGGTGTTCATGTTGGTGGTGATGTGGCTTTTGAAGATACGTATATCGATAAAGGAACTGTGCTTTTTAGACATTTTGGCGACGATAATGGTTCTGGAGAAAATCATTTTAATGCGAAGATTTCATCTGATATTGCCATAAGCGATTTCGAAATTAATACCGAATTAACCATCGATTATCTTGGTGGACGTTTCGATAGAAACTATATAACTAATGAAGAATTGAAATATGGAAATTTCAATATTGGTTTAGCACCAACCTATCAATTAATTCAAGATGATTTAACGCTTGATTTAGGTGTGACTCTGGTGTACTTAAATGATACAGAAGCTGGAGATAATAAATTTTATATTTATCCAAATATTTCAGCATCCTATCGTGTAGTGGATGAATTGGTAATTGCTTATGGTGGAATAAAAGGCGGCTTAATTCAGAATACCTATTACAGTTTTGCTCAAGAAAATCCATTTGTTTCTCCAACGTTAGGTATTATTCCAACAGACCAGCAATACCATGCGTTTGTTGGTTTAAAAGGTAAAATATCCAACAGTATGGGTTATAATATAAAAGGTGCTTATAAAGCGGAAAGTGATAAAGCCTTATTCCGAAACAACTTGGTGCCTTTTGGTTTCGATTTAAATGAAGCCTATCAATTTGGGAATTCTTATGGAGTCGTTTATGATCATGTATCAACGTTTTCATTTGGCGGTGAATTGAATGTAGATGTGAATCGTAATTTTACATTAGGAATAGCTGCAGATTATTTTATTTACAACACGAAATATGAAGCCGAAGCTTGGAATTTACCAAACATAAAAGCATCCTTGTTTGTGGATTATCAAATTAGCGATAAATGGTTTGCAGGCGCTAGTATTTTTTATGAAGGTGAGCGGGAAGCCTTATCAGGATTCCAAACTATTGATAATCCCTTATTTCCATCTTTAATCAATCCAACACAACAAGTAACATTAGATGGCTTTTTTGATGCCAATGCACATGTAGGTTACCATATTAACGACCGATTATCTGTATACGCTAAAGCAAACAATATGGCTGGTCAGAGTTATCAACGTTGGTTAAATTATCCAGTTCAAGGTTTTCAGGCTTTAGCTGGTGCAACTTATAAGTTTGATTTTTAGAATAAAGCATGTCATTGCGAGGAGGCAACGATGTGGCAATCTCATCAAACATTTTTAATTTTTATAAAAGCGTTCAAATTTGAGCGCTTTTACTATTTTTACAAAACGTTCGTTCGAGTGTTCCGACTTTTTGTTGGAATGTATCGAGAACTAATTCAAAATAATTATGAAAAAATTTCTAGTCCTAGCCATTTTAGTATCCATATTTTCTTGTCAAAAAGAGAAAATACAAGTAGATTCCATAGTTATCAATGGAAACGTATATACCGTAAACGGCAATTTTGATAAAGCTGAAGCTTTCGCCATAAAAGATGGTAAGTTTTTGGAAATCGCTTCTTCAGAAATACTCCAAGAAAAGTATGCGGCAGATACAATTATTGATGCCCAAGGTAAAACCATAATGCCAGGCTTTATTGATGCACATTGTCATTTTTATGGATTAGGAATGAATGTACAACAAGTAAATTTAACTGGAACAACAAGTTTTGAAGCCGTAGTAAAACGTGTTTTAGATTATCAAAACAATAGACAGATGCCGTTTATAATTGGTCGTGGTTGGGATCAAAATGATTGGGATGACAAAGTTTTTCCGAATAAAAATTTACTTGATGCCTTATTTCCAGATACACCAGTGGCTCTAACTCGAATTGATGGGCATGCAATGTTGTGTAACCAAGCGGCTTTAGATTTGGCTAACATTACCAAAGACACCAAAATCGATGGTGGTGAAATTGTTATTGAGAATGGTGAACTAACAGGCGTTTTAATTGATAATCCGATGTTATTGGTGGAATCTATTTTTCCAAAACCAACCCGAGACCTTCAAATTAATGGGTTATTGGATGCTCAAAAAATATGTAAAGACTTGGGTTTAACAACCGTTTCAGATGCTGGATTAAATAGAGATGAAATTGAATTAATAGATAGTTTGCAGCAGACAGGCGATTTACAAATGCGTGTATATGCTATGATTTCTAATACCAACGAGAATTTAAATTACTACTTATCTAAAGGAAAAATTAAAACGGATAAACTCAATGTGCAATCTGTAAAAGTGTATGCAGATGGTGCTTTGGGTTCTCGTGGAGCTGCTTTAAAAGCTCCATACTCTGATAAGGAAAACCATTTTGGAGCCATGGTGATTGGTTTACAAGACTTTAAAAATCTAGCCACACGAATTGAAGCTGCCAATTTTCAAATGAACACACATGCTATTGGAGATTCAGCTAATAGATATGTTTTAGAAACTTACAATAAAGCTTTGCAAGGTAAAAGCAATAAGCGTTGGCGTGTGGAGCATGCGCAAATAATTACAGATAATGATTTTAGTTATTTTAAAAACGAAAATATCATACCTTCTATTCAACCAACACATGCAACCAGCGATATGTATTGGGCGGAAGATAGGTTAGGAGCTGAACGTATTAAAGGTGCTTATGCTTACAAAACACTTTTAAATATTAGTGGAAAAGTAGCACTGGGAACGGATTTTCCAGTAGAGCAGGTAAGTCCGTTTTTAACTTTTTACGCAGCTGTTTCCAGACAAGATGTTTCTGGTTTTCCAGACAAAGGTTTTAATATGCAAGATGGTTTAACACGCGAAGAAACATTGAAAGGTATGACTATTTGGGCAGCTTATTCTAATTTTGAAGAAGATGAAAAAGGCAGTATTGAAGCTGGGAAATTCGCCGATTTTATCATTCTAGATCGTGATATTATGACGGTTGATGTGCATCAAGTTCCTACAACCAAAGTGGAGCAAACGTATATTGATGGCATTAGTCAATAAAAATTAAATAAACTGTCATTACTACGAAGGATAAATTTCAATAATTTAAAATTTGAGGTTGAAGAACCTAGATAAATAATTTAAACTTCGCATCTTTGCATCTTAAAGAAAATAAAGCTTCCCAAGAAAACTATTTTCAAAAATACCTTAAGAAAGCTTCGCCAAATAATCAAAATGTTCTCCATCCATTACTTTGTCACAGGATAATCCAACCGTTTGACAGGCAAGACCTAAAGTGTCAAAATCTAAATACAACCATTTCATAGGGATTTCATTTTCACCTTTATAACTTAAATAGTAATCCAATTCGCCATAATAATTAGCTTGCGTATCAATCCATAAACCACCATCGTCATCTTCGTACATATATTTAATATCTGATGAGTCTATTAAAATCTGTCCACCAGGATTTAATAAGGATTTTAAATGTTTTAAGTATTTACTGACTTCTGATAATTCCTGAAAAATTCCCGTACCATTCATCAATAATAAAATGGTGTCAAAGGTTTCGGTTTCGTGTAAAAGTGCTTTTAATTCGGTGTTTTTCACGCCACGTTTTTTAGCAACTACTATTGCGCCTTCTGAAACATCAATAGCTTTAACAGAAAAACCTTTTTCTAGTAAATACAAACTATGACTACCAGCACCACAACCAACATCTAATATATGTCCTTTTGCTAATTTCAAGGCTTTTTGTTCTAGTTTTGGCATGTCATTAAACGTTCTGAATAAATAGGGTATGGGCAATTCATCTTCTTCAGAGATATTAGTTGACGTCATAATGTCTTCTGTGTAATTTCCAGTTTGATAATCCAATAAGGCCTTTCCGAATAAATCTTTTGTCATATTTTTTTTAGTAGATTGCTCTTAAAATCGTTTAAATATAAATGGTTTAAGCTAACTTTCATTATTTTTGTTTCATGGAAGACCTTTTAAATAACCTCCCAAAACTTGCCAAAGATAAGCATAAGGCGAATAAAGATTTCTTTAAAAAATTAAAAAAGAAA
>DIAL01000111.1:7701-10939 GCA_002414705.1 Flavobacteriaceae bacterium UBA5079 | reverse complement strand
TATATGGATGAAGCTGAATATTGTGATCGCGTATCGATTATGGTAAATGGAAAAATTGAAGCATTGGATACACCAAAAAAATTAAAAGCACAATTTGAAGTAAATAACATGAATGATGTGTTTTTAAAACTAGCCAGAGGATGAAACGATTTAGAGGTTTTATAACAAAAGAATTCTATCATATTTTCAGAGATAAACGGTCATTGTTTATACTTTTCGGCATGCCTATAGTTCAAATTTTACTGTTTGGTTTTGCCATTACCAATGAAATTAACAATGTGGATATTGCTATTTTAGATCATTCAAAAGACGCTACCACAAAAGAAATTATAAATAAAATTGCAGCATCAAAATATTTTAGTGTTAAGCAAATCATTAGTCGAGAAAATGATATAGAAGGTGTTTTTAAAGCAGGTAAAATTAAAGCTGTTTTAAATTTTGAAGCAGACTTTAGTAAGAGCCTTATTAGGAATAATTATGCAAATATTCAAGTAATAACAGATGCAACAGATCCAAATACAGCTAACACCATAAGTAATTACGTACAAGCTATTTTACAGCATTACCTCGTTGAGAAAAACCAAGCTATAAGCATCAATACTGGAGTAAATCCTGAAACGCGTATGGCTTATAACGCAGAACTTAAAAGCGTTTATATGTTTGTTCCTGGTGTAATGACTATTATTTTAATGCTAGTTTCTGCCATGATGACGTCAATTTCTATAACTAGAGAAAAAGAATTAGGCACAATGGAAATCCTTTTAGTGTCACCCATAAAACCCATACAAGTTATTGTTGGAAAAGTGTTTCCGTATGTTTTTCTGTCTATAATAAATGCAACGGTAATTGTTATTATGAGCATCTTTATTTTCAAAATGCCTGTTCAAGGAAGTCTGTTTTTGTTAGGTTTAGAAAGTGTTCTATTTATTCTTTCTGCATTATCTTTAGGTATTTTAATTTCAACCGTTTCTGCTACACAACAGACAGCTATGATGATTTCCTTAATGGGATTAATGTTGCCTGTAATTTTATTATCCGGATTTATATTTCCTATTTCCAGCATGCCTTTACCCTTACAAATAATTAGTAATATTATTCCTGCTAAATGGTTTATTATTATTTTAAAAAGCATTATGCTGAAGGGTGTTGGAATTCAATTTATATGGAAGGAAACACTTATTTTATTGGGAATGACGTTGTTTTTTATGGGATTAAGTGTTAAAAAATATAAAATTAGACTGGAGTAAGAACAGTATGCAGTTTGCAGTTGTAATTTATAAGTATTAATGAACGAAAAACAAAGCAATTAATTGAATGAAGATATTCCTAGTTTGTTGAAAATTATATGAAAACAATACGATACATCATCCAGAAAGAATTCAAGCAAATCTTTAGAAATAAAGGCATGCTACCCATTATTTTTGTTTTACCACTACTCCAATTAATTATTCTTTCTAATGCAGCAACTTTTGAAGTTAAAAATATCAAATTCGCTTATGTAGATCATGATAAGAGCACCACATCTGTGAAACTCGTTGAAAAATTTCAAGCATCTACATATTTTAATGTTGTAGCAGATTACCCTTCAGGAAAATTAGCAAGCACAGCTATGTTGAAAGGAGATGTGGACGTTATTTTGGAAATTCCACGACATTTTGAACAAACCATTATTAAAGAAAAAAATGTAAAAATAGGTGTAACTATTAATGCTATTGATGGTGCAGCTGCAGGTGTTGAGAATGTTTATATGACTCAAATTATTAAACGCTTTAATAAGAATATTAGTCTAGAAACGATGCGTTTATCTAACAATCTAATTCAACCTATTAGTATTGAAACCATACCCTTATTCTGGTATAATAAAACCTTAAATTATAAAACATTTATGGTTCCTGGTATTTTGGTTTTATTGGTTAGTATGATAACGCTTTTTCTTTCGAGTATGAATATTGTACGCGAAAAAGAAATTGGAACTTTGGAGCAGATAAATGTAACACCAATAAGGAAAAGTCAATTTATTATTGGGAAACTTTTTCCATTTTGGATTATTGGATTGGGAATTTTAACTGTTGGCTTACTAATTTCAAAAGTCATTTTTAATGTTCCTATTGTAGGAAGTTTGTTGCTTCTTTATGGATATACGTCTATCTATTTGTTAGTCATATTAGGTATGGGTTTATTTATTTCAAATTTTACAGATACCCAACAGCAAGCCATGTTTATTGCGTGGTTTTTTATTGTTATTTTTATTCTCATGAGTGGTTTATTTACACCAATTGAAAGTATGCCACAATGGGCTCAAATGCTCACAGAATTTAATCCTATTAAATACTTTGTTGAAGTGATGCGTATGGTTATGCTTAAAGGTTCTAGCTTTATGGATATTTTGCCTCAACTAATAAAAACGGTTTTATACGCGTTGATTATGAATATACTTGCAGTTTGGAGTTATAAGAAAACCAATTAATTTCCTTTTATGCGACCCCAAAGTTGTGACAATAATTTTTTAGCATCTGGCGGACTTTTGGGTTGTTCTATAAAATTAATATCACCCGTTTTATTATCAATTTCTATTAAAAACTGAAAAACAAAGCTTTCAGAATTTGGTTCTAAACTCATTAAGCCAAAGCGTAAATCATTATAATACAAGTTATTATTTTTTTGTGTTATGGTAAACCAACCTTCAGAAATCTGAATCATGCGTTGCATTTTTTCATTATCTAAAATATCTTCAATTAAATCGTGATTTTTAGGGTAAGAATTAAACGAAATGGGTTTTGTATCAAAATATGAGTAGTTTCCTAACAAATAAGCATCATCGGTTTCCACATTAGCGCTCCATAATATGGTATTTAAAGGCGCAGGTCTGGTATCTATTTGATTGTAACTTATGTTTTGTGTTGCAAGTGCCTCCTCAAACCTTGTAAAAGCCGTCCATTTTAAAATAAATGTAAGCGCTAAATAGGCAGTACTTATTAATAAACCAGTACAATTATAAAATTGCCGTTTTTTAGAAGTACGTTTTTGAAACATGGCTAAAATTACAAACACTAAAAAAGGCAAAGTGTAAATTGGATCTATTACAAATATGGTTTTAAAAGCCAAGCGTAAATCAAAAGGCCAAAAAAGTTGAGTTCCCCAAGTGGTATGTGCATCTAAAATGGGGTGCGTTACAAATGCCCAGAAGAATAACCAAGACCAGTCTTTTACATCTTTATAGTGCTCATATCTGGAAACT
>DIAL01000111.1:6540-7607 GCA_002414705.1 Flavobacteriaceae bacterium UBA5079 | reverse complement strand
TAGTGCTCATATCTGGAAACTAACCACCCTAAAATTGGCGCAAAAAGAATAGAGAATACTATAGAATGTGTAAAACCTCTATGAATTTCTAATGCGGAAACTGTATCTGTAAACAAGGATGCTAATACATCTAAATCGGGAATAGTACCAGCAATGGCACCATAAAGTAAAGCTTTATTCCCAACTTTTTTACCTAAAACAACTTCGCCAACTGCAGCACCTAATACTATTTGTGTTAATGAATCCATTGCTTGATTTTCCCACAGTACTATTATTAATGATTTATTAAAATAACACTATTTACAGGTTTCTTATTATAATTTATTCGAATTTAATTTAGAAATTCAAATATAATTTTTTACTCACTTTTATTGGTCCTAATCCGCCATTTAAAATCATTTTAATAAAATTTTAATAGTTAAATAGTTTTTTATAATAGTATTACTATTATATTTGCGTTTAAAATAATTTAATATGAAAAGTTTACTTTCAAATATTAAGATTGTAGTGCCAGAAATAATATATGTAAAGGATCCTGAATCTACAGATTTGGGAAAGCGCATTATTGAGCATAGTATTCTATTAATAGATGATATTGGATTTGAAAATTTCACTTTTAAGAAATTAGGAATTCAAATTGAATCTAATGAAAGTTCTATTTATAGATATTTTGAAAGCAAGCATAAATTGTTACTGTATTTAACATCTTGGTATTGGGCTTGGATAGAGTATCAATTAGTTTTTGAAACGCACAGTGTTTCTAATCCAAAAGATAAACTTATTAAGGCAATAGAGATACTAACCAAAACAGTAACAGAAGATCAATCTTTCAGCCATATTAACGAAATAGCGCTAAACCGAATTATTATAAATGAAAACTCGAAATCTTTTTCCACAAAAGAAGTAGACAAAGAAAATAAGGAAGGGTATTTTAGTATATATAAGCGCGTAATTAACAGATTAAGTAACTTAATTTTGGATGTTAATTCAAATTATACTCATGCTTTAAGTTTAGCTAGTAATATTATTGAAGGAGGTTTGCATCAGCACTTTTTAATGCATCATTT
>DIAL01000111.1:5897-6481 GCA_002414705.1 Flavobacteriaceae bacterium UBA5079 | reverse complement strand
CTTTTTAATGCATCATTTTTCTACATTAACTAATTGTAAGAACAGTAACGATTCCTCGAAATTCTTCGTAGATTTAACCAAAAAAGCTTTAAAATAGAAATTATGTCTTTACTTAAAATGTCACCATGGCAACGCTTTATGGGTTTGCTGAAATTAGAGAGAAAAGATATCTTGCAAATTGTATATTATGCTGTGTTTTCAGGAATAGTTGCATTATCTCTTCCGTTGGGTATTCAAGCTATTATAAATTTATTGCTAGGAGCTCAAGTATCTACTTCATGGATTGTATTAGTTGTTTTGGTAACTTTGGGAATTATCTTTTCAGGAGCATTAAGACTTATGCAATTGCGAATTATAGAAACCATTCAGCAACGAATTTTCACACGTTCATCTTTTGAAATGACCTACCGTTTCCCTAAAATTAGTATGAATGAACTTCGTAATTACTATCCACCAGAATTAGCAAACCGTTTTTTTGATACCATTACAATTCAAAAAGGAATATCAAAAATTTTAATTGATATTCCTGCAGCTATTTTGCAAATTGTTTTCTCATTAATATTATTATCTTTTTACCATCCATT
>DIAL01000111.1:0-5762 GCA_002414705.1 Flavobacteriaceae bacterium UBA5079 | reverse complement strand
CATTTTTTATCATTTTTGGTGTTTTTCTTTTTGTGTTGGTATATATTGTTTTAAAATATACGGCTGTTCGCGGTTTAGAAACTAGTATTCAGGAATCGAAAATGAAGTATATGGTTGTGCATTGGATTCAGGAAATTGCACGTACGGTTGTTAGTTTTAAATTGTCTGGAAATACCAATTTGGCCATAACTAAAAATGATGCTTTAGTTGAAAAATATTTAAAAGCTCGTGAGAGTCATTTTAAAATTTTAATGACTCAATTTATCCAAATGATAACGTTTAAAGTAGTTGTAACTGCTGGATTGTTAACTATTGGTGGTGCTTTAGTATTGAATCAGGAAATGAATATTGGTCAATTTGTTGCTGCAGAAATTATTATTATCTTAATTATCGCATCTGTTGAAAAACTTATTTTAGGTTTAGAAACGTTTTATGATGTGTTAACGTCATTTGAAAAATTAGGTGAAGTTGTAGATAAAACTATAGAATCTCAAGATGGCGAAAAATCTAATTTATCTGAATCTTTAACCATAGATTTAGAAAAGGTTTGTTACAGTGTTGATGATAGAGATCTACCAATTCTAAACAAAATTTCTTTCAGTATTACACCTAAAAGCCGTGTTTTAATAACAGGCAAAAGTGGTTCTGGAAAATCAAGCTTATTACGTTTAATATCAGGAGTTATTCAGCCTACATCTGGTAATATAATTGTTAATAATATGTCGTTAGAGAGTGTTAATTTAAATTATTATCGTTCTCAATTGGGTATTTCATTATCTGAAGAAACGCCATTTATTGGTACCATTCGTGAAAATATAACATTTGGAAACCCAAACATAACAGATCAGGAGATTTACAAAGCACTTGACAATGTATGGTTAACCGAATTTATTAGAGAACAAAAAAATGGGTTACAAACTATTATTCATCCTGAAGGACGAACCATGGCCCATACCACCTCTAAAAAAATAATTTTAGCGCGAGCTATTATCACCAAACCTAAAATTTTAATTTTAGAAGATCCGTTGGATTTGGTGGAAGATTCAGAAGCCAATAAAATCATTGAGTTTTTAGCTCATAAAGATAATCCATGGTCACTTATTATTGTAGCACGAAATCATAATTGGAAAACGTATTGCAACCATATAATAGCTTTAGAAAAGGGAGAATTAAAATCTAACACACAATAAGTATGTTAAATATTACAAACAATACAATGAAAGAAAAACTTGATTTGACCCAATTCAAATCAGGTAAAATGGTATTTGATAAGAAATATTACAGAACTTTTAATCTGTTTTTGTTAGGTTTTGCCATCATAGTAATCATTATTTTATTCCTTCCATGGACTCAAAATATTACGGGTAACGGAAGTGTTACAACACTAAAACCTAATCAAAGACCACAAACTATACAATCGCAAATACCTGGACGTATTGAGCAATGGTATGTTTTAGAAGGTGATACCGTTGAAAAAGGCGATACTATTCTTCGTATTTCAGAAGTGAAAAGTGAATATTTTGATTCGCAATTAGTATCCAGAACAGGTAATCAAATTGATGCTAAATCGTCTTCAGTTGAAGCATATCAAGGAAAAGTTGGCGCTCTGAATAGACAAATTGTAGCATTACGTCAGGAAAAAATTCTAAAATTAAGACAAGCTGAAAATAAATTATTGCAAGCCAAATTAAAAGTTAAAAGTGATAGTATAGATACAGAGGCAGCTAAAACAAATTTAAACATTGCTGAAACCCAATATCAACGTACCGTTACACTACAAGAGGAAGGTTTAAAAGCAGTTAAAGATGTTGAAGAAAAACGCTTAAAACAACAGGAAAACACAGCAAAACTAATCTCTCAAGAAAACAAGTTTTTAGCTAGTATTAATGAAGTTATTAATGCCGAAGTTGAAATTAGTAGAATTAGTGCCGAATATGCTGATAAAGTTTCCAAAGCCCAAAGTGATATGTTTACAGCTCAATCTAGTCAGTTTGATGCATCTGCACAGGTTACTAAATTAGAAAATGAATATACTAACTACAAAATGCGAAGCGACTTACTTTATGTAACAGCTCCTCAAAAAGGATATATAAATAAAGCGCTAATTGGTGGTATAGGTGAAACATTTAAAGAAGGTCAAGAATTGGTTAGTATCATGCCATTTGAATTTGATTTTGCTGTAGAAACCTTTGTAACTCCTATTGATTTACCTTTACTACATGTTGGGGAAAAAGCACGTGTACAATTTGATGGTTGGCCTGCAATTGTTTTTAGTGGTTGGCCAAACGCATCTTATGGAACCTATGGAGCAACGGTAGTTGCAATAGAAAACTACATTAGTATTAATGGAAAATATAGGGTTTTGCTAAAGCCAGATGAAACGGATCATAAATGGCCAGATGCTATTCGTGTTGGCTCTGGTGCAAGAACAATTGCGCTATTAAATGATGTGCCAATTTGGTTTGAAATATGGCGACAATTAAATAGCTTTCCACCGGATTATTACAACCCATCAAGTAAAAAAAATGCATCATCAAAAAAGGAATAAAATGAAATCATTGATTGTTAGTCTTTTTTTATTTTTTAGTATAACTGGTTTTACTCAAAATGCCTTGGATTCTGTTATGAGTCTTTCTGAATATTTAGGCTACGTTAAAGCATTTCATCCTGTTGTAAAACAAGCTAATTTAATTATAGATGAAAGTGATATTAAATTATTAAAATCTCGTGGTGCTTTCGATCCAAAATTTGAAGTTGATTACGCTAGGAAAAAGTTTAAAAGTGCAGAATATTACGATAAGTTAAATGCAACTTTTAAAATTCCTACGTGGTATGGTGTTGAGTTTAAAGGGAACTTTGAGGAAAATGATGGTGTTTTTCTAAATCCAGAAGCCAATGTTCCTACAGATGGTTTATATAGCGTAGGTGTTTCTGTTAATTTAGCAAAAGGACTCCTCATGAATGAACGCATGGCCATGCTAAAGCAATCTAAACTTTTTGTTGAACAAGCTGCAGCTGATAGACAATTAGCGGTCAATAATATTCTTTATGAAGCTGCCGTTACTTATTTTAATTGGTTAAGATCTTATAATGAAAAAACTGTTTTTGAAGCTTTTGTTGCTAACGCGGAACTTCGTTTTCAAGGTGTAAAAAAGAGTTATGAGGTTGGAGAGCGTCCTGCTGTAGATACCTTGGAATCTAGAATAGCACTTTATGATAGGAAGCTAAATTCAGAAAAAGCACGCATAAAATATATTAAATCTACTCTGGAATTGTCCAATTATTTATGGCTAGAAAATAACATACCTATTGAACTTCAGCCAAATATAACACCAGATGTGGATACGGTTTTCGAAATAGACAACACCTTGAGAACATCCGAATTCGATACAGAAAATTTTGATATTGCACTGCATCCAAAAATGCGATCTTTAGATTATAAATATGAAGGATTGGAAATAGAAAAACGCCTAACAGCTAATAATTTATTGCCCAAAATAAATTTAGAATACAATTTTTTATCAGAAACACCAGAAACAGTTAACACGTTTAATACGGCAAATTATAAAAGCGGTGTTTTAGTTAGTCTTCCTTTGTTTTTAAGAAAAGAACGCGCAGATTTAAAATTAGCAAAGCTTAAACTTTTAGATACAGAATACGAAATACAATCTACCAGAGTCACACTACAAAATAAAATAAGTAGTATTAACCAAGAATTACAATCTTACACCTTACAAAACACATTAACAAGTGAAATTGTAACAGATTATGAATCGCTATTAGAAGCTGAAGAGCGTATGTTTTTTCTTGGTGAGAGTTCTATATTTTTAGTAAATACAAGGGAATCAAAATTAATTGATGCCAAATTAAAAGCTATTAATTTAGAATTCGATTATTTTAAAACCAAAGCAACACTGTTTAATGTGCTATCTACAATTTCGCTTTAAATACGTGTTACTTTAACAGCATTCATACCTTTCATACCTTTTTCTAATTCAAAAGATACAGCATCGTTTTCAGCAATTTCATCAATTAATCCACTAACGTGACAGAAGTATTTTTCTTGATCTTCAGAGTCAATTATAAAGCCAAAACCTTTGGAGTTATCATAAAAAGAAACTTTACCTTTTCTTACTGGATCAAATTCTTCAACATCGCTATCATCGCGTTTTGGAATACTTACTTCAATACTTTCCGCATCTACTTTAACGCGTAAAGATGGATCTGGAGGTGTATCTGTTAAATTCCCATTAAAGTCAACATAAGCAAATTGGATACCATCACTTCCACCTTCTTCTCTTTCAAGCTTTCTAGCTTCCATTTTTTTACGTTTATCTTCGCGTTTTTTTAAACGTTTTTTTTCCTTTTCACTTTTATTAAAAGTCTGTTGCGATTTTGCCATTGTTATTTTGTAGTAATTTTTAAAGGTTAAATTGAAGAAATAAAAATAATAATAGCATGGTTTAAAAAGAACTATGATCGTATTATAGCCTAAATTCAGATTTTAGGTTACTCCTGCAAAGGGTACAAATATAAGATTTTAATTTCCTAATTAAAAGCTACACATGGAATTCTGTAAATTGAATGCCTAAAGTATGCTCAATATTCTGAATTAATTTGCGTTCATCATCTAAAATTAAGGCAATAGAACGTCCTTTTTTACCAGCTCTTGCAGTCCTTCCGCTTCGGTGTGTATAATATTCTAAATGCTCTGGTAACTGGTGGTGAATTACAAATGCTAAATCGTTAACATCAATACCTCGTGCCGAAACATCTGTAGATACTAATATTTGTACGGATTCATTTTTAAAAGCACGCATCACTTTATCGCGTTCTTTTTGTTGCATATCGCCTTCCAATGCACCAACTAAAAACCCTTCATTTAACAAAGCCTCTGTTAAGTTTTGTGTGCCAGCTTTTGTTTTACAAAAAATAATACCACGTTGTTTTTTAAAGCTTTCTAATAAATTAACTAAAACAGATACTTTCCCTTTTATAGACGTTCTAATAAATTGATGTGTAATATTGGCATTCACCAAACTATTTCTATTTACTTCTATTTTAATCGCTTTTGGCGACATGTAGGTTTTTATCATTTTCTTGATTTCTTCTGGCATAGTTGCCGAAAATAACCAAGTAGAACGTTTTCCAGAGGTAAATGTTAAAATACGATTTAAATCGTCTTTAAAACCCATGGTTAACATTTCATCAGCTTCATCTAAAACTAATGTTTTAATATTTTTTATATCTATATTACCACGATCTATTAAATCTAATAAACGTCCAGGTGTTGCAACAATAATATGCGTTGTGCGCTGTAAAGCTTTAATTTGTTTGTCTATTTTTTCGCCTCCATACAAACCTTCAGCAAAAATTTTATAATCGCAGTATTTCGTAAATTTAAAAAGTTGCTTTTGAATTTGCTGAACCAACTCGCGCGTTGGTGCCAAAATTAGCGCTTGAATTTCTCCTTTATTAGGATTTATTTGATGTAATATAGGTAAGCCAAAAGCCGCAGTTTTTCCAGTTCCGGTTTGTGCCAAACCAATTAAATCTGTTTCTTTTTGAAGTAAAACAGGTATGGCTTGTGTTTGAATTTCGGTTGGATTTATAATATGAAGCTCTTTTAAGGCTTTTATATAGTCTTTACGAATGCCTAAATCGGAAAATGATGTCATAATAATTTTATTGAGCTGCAAAGGTAGATTTATTTATGGAGTATTGTTGTATTAAAAAAAGGAAACTATTAAGCCATGTAATAA